>RFSX01000100.1 GCA_009923745.1 Chitinophagia bacterium | reverse complement strand
TCTATATATCTATCTGTATATTCAGGTAAGGGCAAAGACAATTCATTAAGGATAATGAACAGACTTTCCTGGGCCAAATCAAAGAGCAGGACGTGTTCTTTTCTGATAGCAGATTCTACTAGAGAGAAATAAAAATCGAAATAAGGTGCATTGGCATAGGCTGATCTAATTGCCTGTAAATAATCCTTCATCCAGTTTTCCGCGTAGGATATTTTTACTTCTGTGATGGGGGTTTTTGTTTTGCCTTTTCTCAAAGGAATAGATAAATTCATAGGGCCATTGGCGCTAAGAATGCGTGTGCGATTACGCATCGACCTTTTTTGATAGTTTTCATGCTTCTCGATGATTGGCAGATGGGTGTTGTACAGACAAAACATAGCGGCAGGTCCGAATATAGAGATTGGACACACAAGGTTTTTCTTAAGTCTTAAAGACTCCTTCATACAAGGGATAATAAATTAAATATCTTCACAAGCTACGTAATTTAACCAAGCTGAAATATTTACGATCATACCTGGATAACAGATGTCTTGATGCTCTGAACTATGATGCAAGACAAAATTATGGAATCACTGTTGTTATTCCGGCATACATGGAAAAGTATGATGTCCTTATGGATAGCTTGAGAAGTCTTGACTTTGCTGCGAAAAAGTATTCTGAAGCAGTTTCCGTATTAGTGCTTGTGAATGTAAAATCAACGGATGATTCCAAAGCAAAGCTCGAAGCCAAAGCTTTGTATGATAAATTGAGGAGTGTTAAATTTCATTTTGATTTTTATTGCTTTTATCATGAGATGGATATTCCATCGGCCGGCGTAGGGTATGCGCGCAAATTATTGATGGATTCGGCTTTTAGATCCTGCAATAGCTATGGCACTGATGGGCTTATTATTAATCTGGATGCAGATACCCTGGTTGATTGTCATTATTTCACTGAAATTCAAGCTTGGTTTGATCGCAATCAGGATATGGAAGCCGGTAGCATTGCTTTCAGTCACAGATTTGATCATAATTCGACATCATCAGTGAAAGCGATTATCGACTACGAGTCTCATCTCCGATATTTTATCAATATGCAACGCCTGCTAAACTTACCGTTTGCATATCAGACTATTGGTTCAGCTATGGCTGTACGATCATTTGCTTATGCCAAGATGGGTGGCATGCCAGTGCGTCAGGCGGGAGAGGATTTTTATTTTTTGCATAAATACACAAAAAACTTTCGTTTGGGTGATATTAACGGTGCGATAGTGTATCCTTCAAATCGTTCCTCTCAGCGAGTTCCTTTCGGTACGGGGAAAGCCATTGAAAAAGCTTTGAGTGAAGAAACAATTATGAGTTATAATCCAAAGAGTTTTGAAATACTGGCGGCCTGGCTTTATCATCTATTAGCTTGGGAATCTTCGTTAAAAAAGACATACGATGATAAGTTGATGCGACAATACCAGGAGGTTTCAAATTTCGCACAGGAGTGGGAGAGAATTAAAAAGCACACAGCCTCAAAAAAGACATTGCTTAAAGCTTTCTTCAATTGGTTTGATGCATTTCGACTCATGAAATATCTTCATTTTATGAGAGACCAGGGATTCCATGATATAAGTACACAGGATTGTATGGCTTATGTACTTACAGAGTTGCAACTACCGGTTGATTCCAGCGCTCTTATTAATCTTGAACAATTAAGACAATATGATCAAAAGCAAAGATACAGGACTAGTGAAGAGCTGATCTGATTTTCAACTGGTCAAGTATTTCTGCTTCTTTTTCTACCCACCATGCCAATCTTTCATATACAGTATCATTGTCAAAATAATTCAAAGCCATTTTTACATAGATATGACCATGCTTGGCCTCTGATGTCCACAGCATTTTATAGAATTTTGCCATTTCAGGGTCTGTTTGGGCATCCGCCACCATTTTAAAACGTTCGGCACCCCGGGTTTCAACCAGAGAGGCTATAAGTAGCCTATCCATAAATCTTTCGTTCCTTCCTGAATGACACAGTTTTAGCAAAGCCTTTATATAGGGGTCTTCACCAATGGAATGACTTAGATTGATGCCCCTTTCTTCCATGATTTTATAAACCATCTGAAAGTGTTCCAGTTCTTCGATGCCTGTCTCTATCAATTCCGGAATGATTTCTTTTCTGTCAGGGTATTTGGCGACAAAACTCATGGCCATAGCCGACGCTTTTCTTTCGCAATCTGCGTGATCCTGTAAAAAGCTGTCAAAATCAGCCATAACAGCATCAATCCATTCTTGCTTGCTTTCGGATGCAAGGTCAAGTGTAAGCTTCATTATAGCTTATTAATCAGTTATTTAATTGAAAGATAAGGTAGAGAAGTATAATCAAAACGATGGTGACGATAATACTCACCATGAAAAATTTTTTCTCTTGCTTTTTATTGACTGCTTCAGATCTCCTCTTTCTTCTCGATTTGGACATAGTTTTCAGTTTAACATCTTCTAATATAAAAAGTCTGGCAAAAATATCACTCAATTGAGTTCAATTATGACTTAGTGATGATGGTGTTGGTGACCCGCAGGTATTTCAGGAATCTTGTAAGTTGGTATTTCAATCAAGGCCACATTATCATTCTTTTCAGTGATGATATGTAGCGTATTTCTCTTAAGGCCAAGTATTTGCTCCCGGTGACCGGATGGCCATACAATATCCAGCGAAAGTGGCTTTTCGTTTTCCTGAAGGCTGAAATTTTTTACAAAAGGATTTTCACCAAAACTGCTCGAATTGGAGATGCTGCTGTGATATTGTGTTATTATTCCTTTCAATTGGGTTTTAAGTATAATCCTGGTGCCTAAAGCAGCTTTGTTTGATGCAGTACCCTGCAATTTAAACTTGACCCAGGCAGAAACTTTATGTGGATTTTCAAATAGAGCATTAAAAAATACATCGCCTTCATATGCTCCTCCCAAAACGCAATATACATCTTCGTCGCCGTCATTATCTATGTCAGCAAATGATACGGCATGTCCTTTTTGTATGTGTCCAAATCCACCCTGTGTAGTTACCTCAGTATATTTGCTTCCTTCGATATTCAGGAACATGCGGTTAGGGATAACGGCTTTGTAATCCGGTTCTCCCGTAGCCAGATATATGTCTGGAAGGTTATCAGCGTTTATATCTCCGAAGTTTGCACCCATAGTAAAGCAGGGCGTATTAAAACCATAGGACACACTTTTATCAATAAACCCACCTTTTTGATTGTTTATGTAAATTTTAGGGGGTGAGGTAGAGAAAGCTTTACCATTGATGGCTTTTGTCCATTCTGAGGCGTACTGATTATAGTTACTTGTTGAATATCCCGAAACAAAAATGTCATCCCAACCATCATTATTGGCATCAAAAAACCAGCAAGGAAAGCTTTCCATTGGTTCGTTTACACCAAGTTCATTGGCCTTGTTTACAAATTTCAGTTCACCGGTTTCGGTCAATTGATTCTGTAAAAGATAGTTGGGTCCTTTAAGAACGGAGATATAAATGTCCATATCTCCGTCATGATCATAATCTGAAGTTGCTGTGCCTTTGCAGTATAACATCTGGGCCGCTCCAAGTTCCTGGGCATTATTGATAAAAGCCTTGCCATCCTGATTAATGTAGAGTTCGTTTGGGTGGGCGCCAGCTGTACTGGATTCATTAGCGATGTACAGGTCCAGGAAGCCATCATTATTAAAGTCTGCCCATACAGCTGTTTGCGTCGGGTGAGCTGCTGACAGTCCTGTTTCGTATGTTACGTCCGTAAAGCTTTCATCGCCATTGTTGCGCAACAGTGAATTTGGTGGTCCCTGTTTCAGCCAGCCACCTCTTAAAACATATAAGTCAAGAAAACCGTCATTGTTATAATCTGTGTGAATCAAATTAAGACCCCCAGTGATGCCTTGGAGTAGTTCGGCATTGTTTTCTTCGAATTCTCCATTTCCTCTGTTGTAGTATATTTTAATAGGATGAAGCAGCGACCAGGAAGATATGGCAATGTCAAGCAGGTGATCGTTATTGAAGTCATCTATGACAACGCCGCCGGATAATCGATAATCATCGATACCAAGTTCTGCAGCTTTATTTTTGAAGAACGGAATAAGATTAGGGCTTTCTTTTCCGGTCATTTTACGCAAATACGGGGGAGGCACACCATCCGGGTATTGTCCTAATGTCATATAGGCAAGATTGAGGATGTATATAAAATTTTCATCTTGCGGATTCGAATTAAGGACCTCAAGAATCATTTCAATAGCTTTCATAGAACCCTCTTTTTGTATGTGCATGGCTTCGTCCGATAAGGGTATAATACATGAAGTAGGGCTGTGGTTATCCTGGCAATTGGTCTGTTCTCCAAGGCGCAAATAGCATACGGCCAGGAATTCATTGATCATTCTTATCCCGGCTGCATTAGCAGGATTATTCACCTGGGCGATCATGTTTTTCAAGGTTTCAAACTCCTGGATAGCCTTTTGGGTATTGCCAGCAAGTAGCTCTTCCATAGCAGCTCTCATTTCAAGACTTGCGCGTTGATTCGGATTGGCCTGGGCTGCCTGGCTTTTGAAAGCATGTGCTCTTTCAGCATTTTTGTAAGGAGATGCCAGGGGACTTAGATTTTCATAGAAGGTTGCAAGCCTTGTCGCCATGTGCTTGGTGCCCTCATCAGGGGCAATGACTTTCCCGGTATCAGCTATTGGTGTTTGCCCAGATTCGTTAATACAAGCTGCCATGATTGAGAGGCACATGACCGTGCAAAGGAGCTGCTTCATAGTGTTTTTTCTGTTTTTCTCACCAGCGTCTCTTCTTATTTTCATAGTAGTCAACGATTCTCTGATCTACCATTATGTCGGAAGGGCTGATTTTTTTCTGCAATATAATACCTTCAAGCGTTCTGCAGCGACTTAATGCTACATAGGTTTGGCCGTAGTCAAAGGCACCTTTTCCAAGGTCGATAATAATATTATCAAATGTTTTGCCTTGAGATTTATGGATCGTGATGGCCCATGCCAGACGCAGCGGGTATTGTTTGAAGGTTCCTGTTGTATTTGTGGTAAATTTTTCAGGATTTGAAGAGTCTATTTCGTACCGTATCATTTCCCATTCTTCCCTTTCTACTTCTATGTATTTAATTTCACCTGATTCCGAGCTGGCCACTACTACTTTGTCATAGTCCAGTTCTACGACCCTTCCAAGTGTACCGTTTACAAATCTACCTTCCTGGTCATTCTTGACAAACATGACCTGGGCATCGACTTTCAACCATAAAAACTGATCTGTTGGAAAGTTGGATGGACTGAAATTTCCGCTTATAGAGGCGGTATATTCGAAGCTCTGATGCGATATTTGTTTGAGCATTTCTGAGTTGATCTTGTTGACCTTAGCATTCGTTGCGCAAAGGGTTATGGCTAATTCATTCTCTTCAGCCTCTGCCTGGTAACGCTGATTGATTTCTTCAAGATCATCATAATCGAATTGTCTTGTCCTTATGTTGTCAAGGAGATTAATGAACCGTCTTTCTGTTTGCCTGTAAACGGTATGCAATTCAATCATTCTTAGTTCAAGAGAATCTCTGAATACCTGCGCCGCAAAAAAATATGGACTGCCATATCGTTCTTGTATGAGTTGTTTTTCAAACTGGGATGCAACGACAGGTGGCAGCTGAAAGAGATCACCAAAGACAATCAGTTGAACACCCCCGAATGGTCTTGGTTCCTCAATGTTATTCCTGAGGAAGATATCAATGTTATCCATCATATCGGCGCGAACCATAGATATTTCATCTATGATCAGAACTTGCAGCTTTTTGTAAAACTTGTGGTTTCTTCTTTTTCCCAATTCCGAGCCATCCATCAGTTTAGGGGGGAAGCGAAAAAACGAGTGAATAGTTTGACCTCCAACGTTCAGAGCTGCAATGCCTGTTGGGGCAAGAATGGCTGCATTTTTACGAGTTGTTCTCTTGAGGATGCTTAATAAAGTGGATTTACCAGTGCCTGCACGTCCAGTAATAAAAAGGTTCTCACCCTTTTCGACGAGGTCAAGAATGGCGTTAAACTCTTCATTGATTTGTTTGGGTAAATTCTTTATGCCGGCTAT
>RFSX01000099.1 GCA_009923745.1 Chitinophagia bacterium | reverse complement strand
TGTTTTCCGAGAAAGAAGACTTCAATGAGTTTTTACTTCAGTTTAAAGAAAGTATCAAGACAGAATTTGATAAATGGAATTCTTGTGAAAAACAATTGATTACAAGAGGATATCCAAAAGAGTTCTTGAATAAAATAATGTCTCACAAACCCCTTTCAGTAGCTATTCCGAAGCAATTTGGCGGGAGAGGTATGAAGGTTTCAGAATGCCTTGGTATTCTTGAAGCAGCATCCTATGAATCCTTGTCTCTGTCTTTGATATTCGGTATCAATATAGCACTGTTCTTAGAGCCTTTTCACAGGTATGGCGATGACAGTTTAAAGAAAAGTGTCTACAACGACTTCCTGAACAACCAGGCTATGGGGGGACTTATGATTTCAGAGCCATTGCATGGCAGCGATGCTTTAAATATGAAGACCAGTCATGAGAAAAAAGACAATCATTATCATATCAATGGTCTGAAACACTGGCAGGGCCTTACAGGAATGGCCGATTACTGGTTGATTGCCTGCAGAGAAAGCCTGTCCGAAGGCAATCTCTCAAAAGATATTAGCCTCTTTATGTCAAATGAAGCTGAGCCGGCACAGAAGATTGATGTACTTGAAATCTACAGCAACTTTGGTCTCTTTCCGATTCCTTATGGGAAAAATAAATTGGATATCAAGTTGCCACTGAACAGTAAGTTAATTCCAAAATCTTCCGGTATAATTATGCTGATGGATGTCTTGCACAGAAGTCGCATGCAATTCCCAGGAATGGGTATGGGCTTTCTGAAAAGGCTTTTGGAAGAAGCCCAAGCCCAAGTGGAATCTAGACATATAAGAGGTAATTCATTACTTCAGTTTGACCAGGTTAAGTATAATATACTGCAATTACAATCTGCCTTTACTATATGTTCAGCCATGTGTTTTAAAAGTGCGCAAATAAGTGGCGTTGAACACGACTTAGCACGACACGGCCTTCAAGCGAACGCCATCAAGGCGCTCGTTACAGAGCTAATGCAAAGAGCATCTCAGATTTTGATACAGTTGCAAGGGGCAAATGGTTATAGAATTAGTAGTCTTGGCTCTCGGGCCATTATGGACTCACGCCCATTTCAAATTTTTGAAGGCCCCAATGAGATGCTTTTTTCTCAAGTAGCAGAGTCGGTCATTAAAATAATGAAGAAGAAATCTTTTAGTTGCCTTGGGGACTATTTCAAGAGTGATCACAAGATGCAAGAAGCCTATGACAGGTATAAGCATTATCTTGATTTCAATATAGATCTAAAAGTTTCGCAGCGTAAACTGGTAAGGCTTGGAGAGATTATCAGCAGGGTTTTAATTGCTCAATATATCTATGAGTTAAGGGATGCTGGATACAATTCTGGATTAGCTGAAGCGACCTTGGATTGTTTGGGTCAGGAAATTTCAGCATATGCAAATTCTTATGTGCAGCATAAAGGAGTAATGCCAGTCGATTACTACCAGGAAGATAGTAACTGGAGCACTTATGTATAATTGCCAAGTGCTTGTATTTGTTATTTTTACCTTAAACAATCAATAATGAAGCTTATTACATCCTTTATAGTCTTAGTATTATTGTTAGCTTCTTGCAAAAAGGAGAAGTCAAAACCAGCCGATAATTCAGAATTGGGTGACATTAAAATATATGCTACAGTTTCCGATAAGGCTGAGCCTGTGCTGAAGGAAGCTATGCTTCTTTTACATAGTTTCGAGTACAAGGATGCTGCGGAAAAATTCAGGGAGACAAGAGAATTGGATCCTGATTGTGCCATGGCAGTTTGGGGTGAAGCTATGAGCTTTAATCACCCGCTGTGGCGCGAGCAAAATCTACGGAAAGCTCGCGAGCTTATGGAACTTTTGGGCGAAACAAAAGATGAGCAAAGAGAAAAGTTCAAGACAGAATACGAAAAGGACTTGTATGATGCCATGTCTATACTTTACGGTGATGGCAGCAAAGTGGAAAGAGACCTTGCCTATTCCAACTATCTTGGTGAATTATATGAGAAATACCCGGATAACCATGAGGTAGCATCTATGTATGCATTATCCATTCTAGGATCAGTTCGTGGCGGCAGGGACTACGAAGTTTATGCCAAAGGTGCACGTATAGCACAGTCAGTCATCGAAGAGAATCCCAATCATCCAGGTGCCCTGCACTATCTGATTCACTCCTATGATGATCCGGAGAATGCACATAAAGCCCTCGAAGCGGCCAACAGTTACTCACAGGTAGCTCCTGATGCTGGCCATGCCCTGCATATGCCTTCACATATTTATGTGGCTTTGGGCATGTGGGATGAGGTCATTCGCTCGAATATCGCTTCTTGGGAAGCCAGTGTTAAAAGAAAGGCACGTAAAAATCTTACTAATGACGCACTAAACTATCACGCATTCAAATGGTTGATGTATGGCTATTTGCAAAAAGGCGAAAATGATAAAGCACGAAAACTTGTTGCAGATATGGAAGCCTATGCCAAAGAATTACCGTCTTCAAGAGCTGCAAATCATGTTGTTATGATGAAAGCAGCTTACTTCACAGAATCAGGTGAATGGGGTGATGAATTGTTGTTTGATACCTTGGATTATGCCAGGCATTCATTTGAAACTCGATCTGTGCATGCGTTTCTTATGGGTATGAAAGCCTTTCATGATGAGGATAAAGTGACTCTTACGGCCAGTAAGGACAGTATGTTTGCTATCATCAATCATTATACAAACGAAGCGCTTACCTCTTCGGGAGCTGCCATGTGCAGCGGAAATTACTCTAGGGAGACGCCAACCCAAGTGGACCTGGAAAGGGCCAAGGTTTTGAAGATGGAACTGGAAGCAGCTATTGCCATGATGGAAGGGGATAATGAAAAGGTAGAAACAATACTCAAGTCTGCTGTTGATCTAGAGCAGGCTACCAGTTATAATTATGGTCCACCGGCTATCGTAAAGCCGGCAAGTGAACTTTATGCGGAATGGCTTCTTGAACAGAACCGACCTGATGATGCGGCGAAGCAGTTTGAACTGGTTCTAGAGAGGGCTCCAGGACGACTTATACCAACACAGTATATGAATAGGATAAAAGAAATGTCCTGATGTATACTGATTTCATGGATTAAACACAAAAGCTTGTGAAGCACAGGCATCATCCTCGGAATCGATTCAGGGAAAGATATGATTTGCATAATCTGGTCAATTATGAACCGGACCTGGCAAATTACCTTGTCGATACTAAATCTGGAGTGAGTGTTGATTTTTCAAATTCTGATGCTGTCAGACTGCTTAACAGGGCTCTTCTTAAAAGCGCTTATGGTATTAAGTATTGGGATTTACCGGACAATAGCCTGTGCCCACCTGTGCCTGGTAGGCTTGATTATGTGCATGCAGCGGCGGAACTATTAATTGGTGAAGAAAAATACGAAGAGAATGAGAGAAAAAACCTTAGTATTTTGGATATCGGGACAGGAGCAAGCTTGATATATCCCATTTTGTTTCATTATGAATACGGATGGAAGTCTCTTGCTACAGATATCAACCCATCTTCTTTAGAATCAGCAAAAAAGATTATCAGCTTCAACGATTTTGGTGATGCCATAATATTATGCAGACAGAAGGCAGAAAACACGTTTTTTGAATCTGTTGTTCAAGATTCCATGCGATTTGACCTTACTGTTTGCAATCCTCCATTTTATAAGAACCAGTCAGAAGCATATGCTGCTAACAGGAGAAAAAACAGGAATATACATGGACGGGATGCAGGTGACTCCAAAAGAAATTTTAGAGGCCTTGATAAAGAGTTGATATATCCTGGAGGTGAGAAAAAGTTTCTTTCCGGTCTCATACGTGAGAGTATCCGATTTAAAAGCCAAATATTGTGGTTCAGTTCGCTTGTGTCGAATAAAAGTCTTATATCACATGTCAAGTCAGAAATGGCTATGATCAAGCCTGTCGAATGGGGTATAAAAGACTTGAGCCATGGCAATAAGGCAAGCAGAATGGTTTACTGGAGTTTTATGGTTAAAGACAAAAGATCAAGTTTCAAAAGTTAAATATAGGATCATGGATCAGAAGGGATTGAGCCTTAACAAGTATATAAGCAGTTCCGGGCTTTGCTCGAGAAGAGAAGCAGATGAAATGATTGAGCAGGGACGGGTATATGTCAATGGTAAACCTGCCGAAAAAGCAAGTCGCGTCAATTTTGGAGACAAGGTAACTGTCGATGGGGAAGTGATCAAGAGTAAGGAAAAATATGTTGTGATTGCCTTGAATAAACCTATAGGTATTACAAGTACAACGGATAAAAAAGACAAGACCAATATCATTGACTTTATTGATTACAAGGACAGGATTTTTCCAATAGGCCGTCTCGATAAGGATTCTTCAGGCCTTATATTGTTAACCAATAACGGTGATCTGGTCAATCGGATTCTCAGGGAGGAGAATAATCACGAAAAAGAGTATCTCGTGACTGTTAATCGCCCCATAGGAAGAGATGTCTTGAAAGCTATGGCTAAAGGGCGCATACCGGTACATAGAAAATTGACAAAGCCCTGTAAGACATTTCCTGTTTCAAAGTATGGTTTCAGGATAATCCTTACCCAGGGCCTCAATCGACAAATCAGATTTATGTGCAGACATTTTGGCTATAGAGTATCAGCTTTGCACAGGGTCAGGATTATGAATATCAATATTGGAAAACTTAAGCCGGGGCAATGGCGTAAGTTGAGTCATGCCGAAATGAATGAACTCGAAAGGCAAATGAAATGAAATCATTGAAGTATTAATCCAATGGGAAAGTATTATGTATAGGATATGGCTGGTAACTATTGGTGCTCTTTTCTTTTCACTTCACTTATTCAGTCAATCAACCATTGACAAAGAGGTATGGGGAAATTATTTTAACTATTCTTCAGGTGGAACAAGCTTTCTTGGAGATAAAAAGTACAATTATATATATGATGTGGATATCTATAGTGTAAATTTCTATCGACGTATCTTTAATATACGAAACTGGGCAGGCAATCTTCTGGTATTGACATGTTTTTGCTTGGACTGGGCTTTTCATGTGATATAGGAAAATGACCACACATATGATGTATAAGAAAATCACCCTGTTTTGTCTCTTACTCTATATTATTCCATATATGTATGCCCAGGAGAGTTTTATAGAGAAAACTGGCGATGCAATTCAGATTATAATGCCGTTGGGTTCAGGGCTTGTGTCGGTGTTGGATAATTCTGAAGATAAAGCATGGCTGCAGTTTGGCTTGACATTTGGAACGAGTTGGTTGAGTACCCAAGTTCTTAAAAGAACAATCAATAAGAAAAGGCCAAATGGAGGAGATTATGGATTTCCCTCCGGCCATACGACCGCTGCATTTTCATCTGCAGCCTTTATGCAAAAACGTTATGGTTGGAAGTATGGTCTGCCAGGCTATCTGTTGGCTTCATATGTAGGCTGGACACGTATACACGCGGACAAACATGACATATGGGATGTGATGGCAGGAGCCGCTATAGGCACAATCTCTGCGCAAATATTTACAAAGAGATATCCACTTGGAGAGTCGGAATTAAATATTCATTTTAGTCATATAGGGCTAAGTCTGCAACTTGACTTTTAGATGCTACCTGTAGAAAATTTCCATTACGATAGAATGGGGTAATGTGATAGCGGAAATAAGCATCAAAAAAAGAAAGGCTAACGAAATACTAAGAAATCCAGTGAGGGTTAATCCAAATAATATCATGCATCCGGCTATGCTCAATAGTGTAAAAGGCGCAAGCATTTGTATGAATTTCAAAATACTGAATGAACGCATATTAACTGACAGGAATCTGTATTCATCAAACATCACTTTAAGCGAGTGTAGTAAAACGAAATAAAGTGTAAATCCAATGATGATCGGTAAGGTGAAAAATGCAAAATGAATTAATCCCAATAATATAGATTCAATCAGAGCCCTCTCAATGTCAATTTTAGATCTGATAAATAAATACCAGATTATTGCCAATGAAAGAAAGCTTGTGGCGATCGTCATGTATTTCAATACTATTGACGCACTAACACTTATGCTGATATTGAATTCATCTATTAATTTGTCTAATAGAATTATATCATCTAGGTT
>RFSX01000098.1 GCA_009923745.1 Chitinophagia bacterium | reverse complement strand
TCTGCCGTATGCCTTAATATATATGCAAAGCTCAAGCCATATAATTATATTGTATAAAAGATATAAATGGCTCAGCTTAACTGGACATATTATTCTTTGACCGGTATTCCCTATAGCATTGATATGTATCATGGTGATGAAAGTGGTCATCTCATGTTGCTTGTCAATTCGGAAATCATGATCATTGACTTCAACAGAAAGGAGAAGCACAGCTATTCATTTTATATAGAAAGCCAGCTGCTCGAATTTGAAATTGAGCAGGAAGGAGAGGGCTATGATTACAAGCTTAGCCCCCAGGCACCGGACTGCAGCCACATTCCTGAAGAAAAATATTTCGGTGAGCATTTTTGGATACCTTTAATCATCCTTATTATTGCTCTCAATTTTGTATTTCATTTCATTGTAAATGCATTTAACTAAAACCGCCTGAATTTTTGGAAAACCTGCATGTCTATATAGAAAGCCTAGTTTTTGCCTCCGGGAAACCTATTAGCTTTAGTGATATCAAAAACACATTATCCAGTTATTTTGATACTGATATCAGCAAGGATGATATATTATCGGCTATAGAAGAACTGAAACAGCGCTATGCTGACGAGGCCTTTGCCTTCGAGATCCTTGAAATTGCCGGGGGATATCAATTTATGACCAAGGGAAGCTACCACCCTATTGTAGGTCAGTTCTTAAGGATCGAGTCAAAACGTAAATTATCTAGAGCAGCCCTTGAAACACTGGCTATAATCTCGTATAAGCAGCCCATTACCAAATCACAAATGGAGAGTATCCGAGGGGTAAACTGTGATTATACGGTTCAAAAGCTGCTCGACATGGAGCTTGTGGAAATAGTGGGACGTGAACAAGGCCCGGGTCGCCCATTACTTTATGGAACTACTGAGAAATTTATGGACCATTTTGGACTGAAAGACCTCAGGGAATTACCGCAACTTAAGGAATTTGAAACCGAAGTGGAGGCTATTGGGTTAATTGAAGAGGAGTAAGACCTAATTATTATGGACAAACCATTGATTAACCGAGTAGCCAACAGCAATCTTAAGCTGATTAACCTGGAAAACTATTATCCTGAAACAGAGATTGTCGAGTTCGACCTCAAACCACTCCTGTTCAAGGAGCTCATTTTACGCGAAAAGGACTTCAGGGCAGCTCTCAAGGAAATTGACTGGAGCCTATACCAGGGTAAGACGGTTTTATTATTCAACTCCAATGATGCTATAATTCCAGTATGGGCATATATGCTGGTCAGTACATCCCTGATGGGATTTGCCAACGAAGTATTCCAGGGAAGTCTTGAAGAATATCTCAAAACGCATTACAGCAAGGTCCTTGAAAGTTTTGATGTAGAAGCCTATAATGAAGAGCGTGTTGTGATCAAAGGATGCAGCAACAAGCCCGTACCCGCATTCGCCTATGCCGAGTTGGCTTACAGGCTGAAAGATCATGCGCAAAGCATAATGTATGGTGAGCCGTGCTCTACCGTACCTATTTTTAAAAGGCCCAGAAAACTGCCACTCAAGGATTAACGCCTTAGCTTTTTATGGTATTCTTGGTCGAGGACTATGGCTTCGGCAAAGCTGTCAATAATGTCATCTTTGGGCACAGTGTTTAAATCATCCATTATCAAACCGGCAACTTATTTTATTTCTCTTGTATGAAACAGTGTCCCTTGAGTGTTTTCTCTCTTTCATGAACAAAACAAAGCTCCATGCCTCAGGATTGATGTAAGCCAGCAAGGATTGATAATGATAGAAAGGGATTTTATATTGAATCTTTGTCGAAACGCTGAAAAATCCAGAACACATATATGACCAAACTCATCGATCTTCAGTTGATTATCTGACAGGCGTGACAAGAAATATTCTTCCGACATTATAAATGGTCATTCACGGTTTTCAGAATTTGCTGCTTTTTCTTGCCGGATTGGTCAAGGATGGTATTGGCCTCACTCAGAGCCTGTGTTACAAATTCTTTGTCGTCAAAATCCTTGCAGTTAATTTTTACATTCAAATACGCTCCTTCGACAGCCGTATGTGTACACAGTGCTCCTACGGCTGCATCGGATATGGAAGCCTTCAAACCCGACTGAGCCATCTCTTCCAAGAGCGTATAAGACTCGTATGAGGTTTTCATCACAGTCAAAGGGACTTCAATGGCATAGCGCGTGGCAGCAGCAATGCTTTTCGATCTTAGTTGTTTTTCTTCTTCACTGGACTTAGGCATACGAAGTGCTTCCAGAATTTTATTGAATGCGGTCGTGTCTTCGTCGACAAGTTGTATCAGCCTGTCCTTAATGTCTTGCGCCATTACTGCATAGGAAGAATAATACGACCACTTTTCATCCCACCCACGCTTATGCGCTGAGAGGTTGGCTACCATTCCTCCAAGTGCGGCACCGAGAGCACCGACATAGGCAGATATACTACCACCGCCCGGCGCGGGACTTTCACTTGCTGTTTCATCAGCGAAGCCTATAAGTGTTTTATTGACAAGAGGTCGGGCACTGTCTTCTTCAAGCAGGTATTCGATGACCTTCTTTTTTGGATCAAAAGGTCCCAGTTCGTCGAGGCCAAGAGATTTAATGGCAATGTGCATTATTGCAAGCTCAGTAATTCCAAGTGATCGCTCTTGCTGTTTCAGGAAATATTTTCCCGCTTCCAGCAATACCTTTTTAGGCACCAGCCCTACCAATTCTGATCCGGTGACACGTAATCCTCTTTGATTGGCACATTCCCGTACTGTTTCGAAGGCTTTGTGAAGGCTTGTCTCATTTATATCCGTCAGATTCATGGATATTTGAGCCAGGCCATATTCTTCGATATACCAGCCAATGGCTTTTACAGATTTCAGCTTTCCGGCTTCTCTCAGCGGATTCCCTTCCGCGTCTCTCATTATCTTTCCTGTTAGTGGATGCCCCTCTCTTTTGATGCGACCTTTCTCCCTGACATCGAATGCTACGGCATTAGCCCGGCGAACAGAAGTCGTATTCAGATTTATATTATAAGCTACAAGGAAATCACGTACACCAATGGCCGTGGCACCGGATTTGGCATTGAATGTATCAGGCCCGTAATCAGGTTTCCAGTCGGGGTCATTCATCTTTGTGGCAAGGCCTTCGTATTCTCCGGCCCGGACGGTAGCAAGATTTTTTCTTTCGGGCTTCTTTGCTGCCGATTCATAGAGGTAAACAGGGATACCCAACTCTTGGCCTACGCGCTCCCCCAGGGCTTCAGCGTATTTAACGGTCTCTTCCATAGTGATACCGGAAATGGGAATCAACGGACAGACATCCGTAGCGCCCATTCGCGGATGTTCACCCGAGTGTTTTGACATATCAATAAGAGAAGCGGCTTTTTTAATGGCAAGATAGGCAGCTTCAATGACAGGTTTCGGAGCCCCTACAAAGGTGACCACCGTACGATTGGTGGCTTTACCAGGGTCTACATCGAGGAGCTTTACACCTTCAACAGAACTTATCTCCTCACAGATTTGATCTATGACTTCTTGCTGGACGCCCTCACTGAAATTCGGGACACATTCAATCAATGGTTTCATATAGAGAATAGGATTTGAGCGTAAATCTAAGCGGAATATATCTATTCCAATAATAATTGTACAGAGCTCTAAGCCGCCAGGGAGATGATAATCTATTGATTTGAAGAGGTCTTCTTGAATCCATTTGGCTACTGAATTTCTGAACTCTAATTTATATCTTTAGTTATTAAGAGCGTGTACATGCTTAAGCATATCATCTATATCGTTTTTTGTCTGGCTTCGACAGTTTTATTGTCGCAGGAAGTCAGCATATCCCCCGAGCTCAGCCTCAGGAATTATTTTGCCTATGATATTCTTGGGGATGTAGATGGTCGATCAGTTGTTGTAAGAGATCGCGGCTTTGCCAAAGAAGTCGATGTCTTTAACCGCGAGCTGGAACTCATAAAATCCGAGGAACTTCTCTTTGAAAAGAAAAGGGTCGATGTCTTTAACATCACAGAGCTTGATACTGTATTCCAGGTTTTGTATGGTTACTTTGAGCAGGACTCAATGATCCTGAGATACAGAATATATGACAACAGCGTCCGGTTGGTTGACAGTATGGAGTTTGCCAGGATTCATAAAAAAGACGTCAGAAAAAAAATACTGTGCAGTCAATCACTGAACGATCGATATATTATGCTCATGACGGAAGATGAAGATCAAAACCTTGTTCTTTTGATCTACGATTCTGTAAAACGGCGAATG
This sequence comes from Chitinophagia bacterium, assembly GCA_009923745.1. Classification (GTDB taxonomy): domain Bacteria; phylum Bacteroidota; class Bacteroidia; order Chitinophagales; family Saprospiraceae; genus RFSX01. Next base: position 1,900 of record RFSX01000098.1, on the reverse strand, counting down.
GACTGGTCCTCAAAGATTGAAGTTGCTGATAATTATGACAGGAGACTTGACGAGGTACTTGTAACAGACAAAGGAAGCTTTGCCATGTTGTTCAGAGAAAAAGCGTGGACATCGGATAAGGAGGAATTGCTTATGCTCCTTGTTGACCCAAGGTCAGGTCTGCAAAAATTTGTCAAGTTGGGATTGGGTGACCACACAGGTTCTGATGTTCTTATTGACTTTGACAACAAGAACAATCTATTTCTCATTGTAGGAATATATTCTGAAAAGAAATCAAAGGAAGCAAAAGGATATTTTTTTCTTTCTGAACGCTTTGAAAGCATATCCTCTAGTTCCAATATTCGATATATATCATTTGAAGCCAATTTATACGAAGAACTTATCCAGGGAAGGAAAAAGAAAAGCCGGGTTCTTGAGGATATTGCTTTAAAAGATGTTCTTTTCAGGCAGGATGGAGGCTTCCTGCTTATTTCGGAAATTGAACGGGAATATTCCAGACGTAATCCTTACAGTGGATATGCCCGGACGGGCTATGACAATTATTCAAGACGTTCATGGATTGACTATTACAACGATGATATTATAGTGAGCAGTATTTCACCGGAAGGTGTTCCCGACTGGAATAAAGTTCTGTATAAAAAGCAGTTCTCACAGGATGATGAAGCGATATACTCATCATTTTACATTATGAAAACACCTTCGCGGTTGCGGTTTATTTATAATGATGAGATCAAGAAAAACAACACTGTGAGTGAATACCTTATGGACCCTGCCGGCAAGCTGGCCCGTAACAGCTTGCTTAGTACGGCGTATCAAAATATGAAGTTGCGCTTCAAAGACGCTATACAGATTTCTTCCAATTCAATGATCGTCCCCAGTGAAAGTAATTACGACCTCAACCTCGTCCGCATTACCTATTAAATTAGTCCAGGAGGTGATCGTGGATGTCTGTCAGCTTTTTGTTGATTTCTGAAATCTGATTTTCAAGTTTGTCACCAGCATATTTGCGGTCATCGTTGAAGCTGATGTGCGCATAATATTGCCAGAGTTCATCGATATCTTCAAAAGCGAGTTCATAAGGCAGGTACAGCAGATTATCTGAAATAAGAATAAGGCAATTTCTCTTTCTGTCTATCTTGATGCGTTTGTAAGCCAGGCCGTCTTTTTTACTTATGATAATATAGGTCTTCCCATCTTTCAGGTCTTCAAGGCTTTCTACGTAGGAAGAAATTATTATACTTTCCGACTCAATAGGTAACATGGATTCTCCCTGGATTTCAAAAGCCCTGTAGGTTCCTGAATCGAGGCCTGGAATTTTCAATTTTGGAAGATCACGGATATATTCCGGATTTTGATAGCTTTCGAGGTAGCCAGCTTCAGCTTTGGTGTCTACAAGCTCTATATTGCCTTGGTTTTCCTGGTCTACAGATATCGCCAGTACCTTTAGCTGTTCTGATTTTGCAATTTCATATTGCTCATGGCTAAGGTCCTTTCGCAAAAAAGTATTTATATCAAGATTGAAATAATCAGCCATTTTGAGAAGCATTTCGATATTGGGTTCTGTCTTCTCCCGCTCATAATCACCCAGGGTAGTCCTTGGAATATCCAGGGCGGAGGACAAGGCCTGCTGTGACAAGCCGTGTTTTTTTCTTAAATACTGCAGATTATTTCCTAGCACTTTTTAAACCGAAGATAGCTCTATGACGGTATTTTCGGTAATATTTAGACGAAAAAAGCGACTAAATTGGTTTAGAAAAGACTTCCTTGCTCGGAATTATTTGGTTGGATCAGTTCAGCATCATTGTTTGAGACCTTGTTGACGCGATCTGATACCGGATAAGCTTTCATTTCATCTTCTGGGTATGGTTCCAGGAGTTTGATCAGTTCAGCCGGTGACACG
>RFSX01000097.1 GCA_009923745.1 Chitinophagia bacterium | reverse complement strand
GAATGATATGTACCAATTAACAGGGGAGTACGAATGTAAAATTGATGCGAAAGGTCGCGTCAAGCTGCCAACAAACCTGTTGAAGCAGTTAGGGACGAATGGTGCGTATGAATTCATGGTCAATCGGGGATTTGAGAATCATTTGATGCTCTACCCGAAAGATGTTTGGGAGGAAAAGACGAAAGATATAAGCCAACTCAACATCTACATTAAAAAACATAGACAAGCTGTAAGATATTTTTATCGGGGCGCTACCAGTATAACAACGGATGCCTCTGATAGAATCTTGTTGCCCAAAAGCCTTATTGAGTACGCTGGTATTCAAAAAGAACTGGTACTGTTTGCTTACCAGGATATGGTTGAAATCTGGGCTAGAGATGCTTACGAAGCGATGATCAGCGATGAGCCGGAAGATTTTTCGGATCTGGCTGAAGAAGTCTTCGCCGGCGGCCGACAAGGTACTGATAATGAGTAGTTATCACGATCCTGTTCTGCTTAGGGAGTCTGTTGATGCTTTGATAACAAGTCCGGAAGGCACATACATTGATTTGACATTTGGTGGCGGGGGCCACTCTAGAGAGATATTAAATAATTTGACTTCCAAAGGGAGGTTGATTGCTTTTGATCAGGATGAAGATGCGGAACGCAACTTATTGCATGATGAAAGATTGATTTTTCTAAAATCCAATTTTCGACACCTGTACCGCTACTGGAAGTGGCTCGGAATTGAAAAAGTCGATGGTGTCCTGGGTGATTTGGGGGTTTCTTCCTTTCAGTTTGATGAAGCGCAAAGAGGGTTTTCTTTCAGGTTTGATGCTGAGCTTGATATGAGGATGAATAAATCCTATAAGAATACGGCAGCCGATATACTGATGCGGTATGAAAGAAACGAGCTGCAGGATATGTTTTCACGGTATGGTGAAATACGCAATGCCAAAACTCTTGCTTCTGAAATTATGCGACTGCGCGAATCGGGTGAAGAGATTGTCTCGAGTTTTCGGTTCAATCAAATTCTTGATAGGCTCAGAGTAGGGGACAGAAACAAGTATTTCGCTCAAGTTTATCAGGCGCTGCGGATTGAATTGAATGAAGAGATGCTCTCTTTGGAAGAGGTTCTGGAAGCATGTGTAAAAATTGTAAAGCCTGGAGGAAGGATAGTGATGATAAGCTATCATTCTCTTGAAGACAGGCTTGTAAAGAAGTTTTTCAGATCTGGGAACGCTGAAGGCAGGATTGAAAAAGATATGTATGGGCAGTCCCTGAGTAGTTTAAAGCAGTTGGGAAAGATCGTCATACCTGATAATGAAGAACAAAAAAGAAATCCACGATCGCGAAGTGCTAAAATGCGTGTAGCGGAATTAAAAATCTTGGATGATAAATGAGGAATATTTCAAAAAATATGGGTTTCATTTTGCTTTTGACGCTATTGGGCTTGCTGTATATAGCTAATGCACACCGGGGGGAAAGAAAGTTGAGAAAGATCAATAAGTTAAGAAAGGAAGTTAATGATGCTAAAGCAAATTACCAGGAGGTAAAAAGTGAAACAACCTATAATACTACGGAGTCTCAGCTTATAAAAAAGCTGGAGCCTCAAGGTCTCAAAATGAACACCGAAACACCGATTTTAATTAAACCCGAAAGGGGAAAGTGAACAGTTGCAGATGGACAGGAAAAACGAATTACTTGTAAGAGTCTACATAGTGTTTTTTGTCTTTGTCCTTCTGGCAATTGTGATTTTAAGCAAAGTGGTAACGATCTCTTTGTTTGAAGGCGAAAAGTGGAGAGAGAAAGGCGGTAGAAACGTTAAGTGGGTTGAACTAAATGGTGAACGCGGTAATATCTATGATGAGCGCGGAAATCTATTAGCCACGTCTTTGCCTTATTTTGACATTTATGTTGACGTGATGACAGTATCTGATGAGTTGTGGAATTCGGATATTGGCGCTCTGTGTGCTTCCTTGTCGGCCATGTTTGGTAATGCATCCTCGGAATGGCATGCGAAACTGGTCAAAGCCAGGGAAGACAAGAACAGGTATTTGGCGATAGCTAAAGATCTTGGTAAGGAGGATATGAAAAAACTTCAGTCCTTCCCGATTTTCAAGGAAGGGCGCTATAGGGGAGGATTCCTGTATGAGATCAAAACTTCAAGGGAAAAGCCTTATAAGCAACTGGCTTCCAGAACGATAGGTCTGGATAGGTCAAATGCGACAAAGATTGGACTCGAGAAAAGTTTCAATGGTGTACTTTCTGGTGATGTGCAAAAACGTCTGATGCAACGATACCCTGGAGACCAGTGGTTGCCAATCTATGACCCTTCGGATGTAGATCAAAAGAGAGGCTCTGATGTTGTGACAACCCTGGATATGAATTATCAGGATATAGTGCATCATGAGCTGTTGCATGCGGTAAGCAAATATACTGCAGAAGCTGGTACAGCTATTCTTATGGAGGTTGAGACAGGTGCCATAAAGGCGATTTCAAACCTTGGAAAGTATAAGGATGCCTATGTTGAAAAGTATAATTACGCTATCGGACGGTTAAGTGAGCCTGGGTCTACTTTTAAATTAATATCTGCTCTCGCTGTTTTGGAAAGCGGTAAGGTTAATCTCGATACAAAGCTCGATATAGCTGGAGGAAGAAAGAAGTTTTATGACAGAACGATGTATGATTCTGAGAGACACGGTTTGCAAGTAGTTGACTTGAGGGAAGCTTTTGAGATCTCTTCGAATGTAGGATTGGCAAATGCTGCTTTTGAAGTCTATGGTAAATCGCGAGAGAGCTGGTTGAAATTTTATGAGGATTTGAAAAGTATTGGCGTTATGGATGAAACAGGGATTGAGATTCCTGGAGAACCCAAGCCTTTTTTTAAGAATCCTGCCCATGAAAAAGTAACAGCAAGCGAGAGATGGTCAGGAACTACGGTGCCGTGGATGGCTCATGGCTATGAACTGCAAATGACGCCTCTTCAGATATTGACCATTTATAATGCGGTGGCAAATAATGGTCGAATGATGAAACCTTACATTGTTAAGGAGATTGTAGGAGCTGATGCACGTCCAAAAACAATAAAGCCGAAGATTTTAAAATCTTCAATAGCAAGTGCAACAACAATAGCTCAGGCTAAAGAATTATTGGAAGGTGTGGCCAAACGTGGTACCGCCAGAAATTTTGATATAAAGAATACAAGCTTTGCAGGAAAAACAGGCACAACTAGGATTAATTACTGGTTGAAGACAGGTGATAAGCAGTATAACGCTTCTTTCGCCGGTTATTTTCCAGCTGATAATCCTAAATACTCCCTTATGGTAGTCATATACAATCCTAAAGGAGCTTATTATGGATCTCAGGTTGCTGGCCCTGTTTTTAGTGAAATCGTTGAGCGTGTTTCGGGTATGGAGCAAAGAGTCGAAGTGCTGCCTGTTGAGCCTAAAATTGAAGTTGTTAAGGCGCATTCGGGATATAAAGGCGATTACAAAGCGCTTCTTGAATTTATAGGCATGGACTATAAGAACCATAGCACATCCAAATGGGTGGATATGGATTCACGAGAGGCGAGTGTTGTGATGAACCCTAAAAAGATCAGCACAAAGAAAGTCCCCGATGTTCGAGGCATGGGATTACGGGATGCCGTGTATGTGCTTGAGAGCCTGGGGATGAATGTTGAAACCCAAGGCATGGGTATGGTGTACAAGCAGTCGATACTGCCAGGTACAACAATACGAAATCAAGGTATTAAGATCTATCTGAAATAAGATTTATCAAAAGTGATAAACTGAAATTTGAAAAGACTGGAAAACATATTGAAGACTGTTAATGTCCTGAATGATGTTGTATCTGGAGAGAAAATCATTAATGGCGTGGCCATTGATTCTCGAAAGGTTGATGACAATTATATGTTTATTGCCTATAGGGGCCATGCACAAGATGGTCATCAATACATCGATGCAGCTATTGATAAAGGGGCAAGTGTCATTCTTTTAGACGACGCGTCTTATATCAGGCAAAGTGAGAAGCTCATATTTGTGCTTGTCGATGATGCCAGAGAATCTTCTGTACGAATTGCACGAAGCTTTTACGAAGACCCTGGTACTGATATGAATGTGGTAGCTGTAACGGGTACCAATGGTAAGACGACAACAGTTAAACTACTCTATGACTTATTCAGTGATCTGGGTTATTCCTGTGGCTTGATATCGACAATATCAATCTGCTATGGCGGGGAAGAGATGCCTGCTCAATTAACTACTCCGGATCCGGTGAGCTTGCAAGCTATGCTTCATGATATGAAAGAGCTTGGAATTACTCATGTGTTTATGGAGGCAAGTAGTCATGCTCTAGATCAGGGGCGCTTAAAGGGTTTGAAACTCCGCTTAGCCATGTTTACCAACATTTCGCATGACCACCTGGATTATCACAAGACCTTTGATAATTACATAGAAGCAAAGAAGCTGCTATTCGATGATCTTGACCAGGATGCAGATGCTGTCGTAAATATTGATGACCCAAGAGGGATGGTGATGGTCCAGAATAGTAAGGCCAGAGTTCATAGCTACGCTTTAAAAAGGCCGGCAAATTTTAAGGGACGGATCATAGCGAATGATATTGGAGGACTTCAGATGAAAATCAACAATCATGAATTGTTTCTAAGGTTGATCGGAGACTTCAATGCCTATAATGCCCTGGCTGTTTTTGCTGCAGCTACTTGTTTGGGTGAAGATGAAACAGATGTTTTAATTCGACTGAGTAAGTTAAAAGCCGCAGAGGGTAGGCTGGATATAATCAAGGAAGAAGGCGTAGAGTTTACAGCTGTCGTTGATTATGCACATACGCCGGACGCACTCGAAAAAGTTTTGGAGTGTCTTAAAGCGGTAAAGAAAAATGATTCGAGACTTATAGCTGTTCTTGGATGCGGAGGTAACCGGGATAAAACCAAAAGACCGATAATGGCAAAGATTGCTGCCCGGATAGCTGATCAAAGCATATTTACTTCCGATAACCCGAGGGATGAAGATCCTGAAAAGATTCTGGATGACATGACAACTGAGTTGGAATCAGAATTACAGAAAAAGACAGTTCGAATAAGCGATAGAAAGCAAGCGATTAAAACAGCAGTGCTGATAGCCCAAAAATCAGACATCATCCTGGTGGCCGGAAAAGGCCATGAAAAGTACCAGGAGATAAAGGGACAAAAGACTCCCTTTGATGACAAAGAAATACTGCGCAAAATGATGCGTGGAGAGGATATGTAAGAATAGGTTCTATTATCATTCTCAGGTTGGTTTTAACAGTTGCAGTAGGACTATTCAAATAAAGATTTGAACCCTACTGCAATCTGTTATTTTGAAAAGAAATTATGCTGTATTATTTATTTGAATACTTAGAAAAACAAGACTGGATAGGTGCCAGTTTGTTTCAATATATAAGCTTCAGGTCCGGGTTAGCCATCATACTATCGCTATTGATTTCTGTGGTGTTCGGAAAAAAGCTGATACGTTCTTTGAAAAGATTGCAAGTAGGCGAAACAGTTAGAGATCTGGGTCTTGAAGGTCAGATCGATAAGCAAGGAACACCTACCATGGGTGGAGTCATAATTATCATTGCTATCCTGGTGCCCACTCTGCTATTATGCAGATTGGATAACATATATGTCATCATGATGATTGTAACCACTGTTTGGATTGGTTTAATCGGCTTTATCGATGATTATATAAAGGTCTTCAAAAACGATAAGAAAGGTTTGAAAGCCAAGTTTAAATTGGTGGGACAGATTGTTCTTGGACTTTTTATAGCACTGGTCATGCTTTGGCATTCCGATGTTGTAGTTAGGGTTCCGGTAGAAGCGGCCCAACAAAACAATTGGGAGCTTATTGAGAGTTTTGAGATCAGCATACCAAAGCTTAATCAATCCCCTGTTCGTAAAGAGGTAGCTTATGTAAAGGCGCCAATAACGAACATGCCCTTTCTTAAAAATAATCAATTGAATTATTCCATTTTTACAGGCCGTAATCTGCAGCTTGTTTGGATAGTCTTGATACCACTTTTCATTTTTATTATAACAGCTGTATCCAATGGAGCGAATCTAACAGATGGCCTTGACGGACTGTTGTCAGGTACAGCAGCCATTATTGGAACTGCTTTAGGGATTTTGGCCTATGTTTCAGGTAACGCAATTTTTGCGGATTACCTGAATATTTTATACCTCCCACATACTGAAGAACTGGTGATTTTTTCTGCTTGCCTGATAGGGTCATGCATCGGATTTTTATG
>RFSX01000096.1 GCA_009923745.1 Chitinophagia bacterium | reverse complement strand
TTGATATCTATTTGTTTGATGTAGAGACTGCGCTCAATTTTGTGCGCAAGTATGATTATTTTACCCAGGTTCTCTATAACAATATCAGTACATCATTTGAAAAGGCCTGCCAGCAGATCCATTTAAATCTCATGCATGAGAAATACTCGGAGCGCTGCGAAAATATTCTGGTACTGAGTCGTTATATACCCGAGCTGCATTGTAACTTGAAGGCTATAAGCCAAGATTGTTCTGTGAATGATAAGAAGAATACATAAAAGCCCTTTTGTTTTATTCTACGCCTGGACTTTTTGCCTGATGCTTTCCTGCACGGTTACTAAGCCTGTTAAAACAGGCGAAATGGCATTCCAGGTCAAGCAATTTGAATGGGCAATTGAATTGCTTGTAAAAGAGTTTGAAAGTACCCGTTTCGAAACCGATAAAGCACGCAAAGCAAGACTACTGGGGCTTTCTCACGACATGCTCAATAATTACGGCGAAGCACTCCAGTGGTATGATGTCGCTGATCAATATTATCAATCGGAACGCTCTTCCCTGGAGCTGGCACAATCTCTCAAGAAAAATGAACGGTACAGGGATGCAGCCCAATTGTATGCCGAAATGCATAGTAAGTATAGGAATCAGGACTACCGTAGAGAATCTGTTTTTTGCCAGGATGCCATCAAACAGCAGGAAAGAATCAACGAATTTAAAGTTGAATCATTCCAGGTCAATACAGCTGCTGCAGATTACAGTCCCGTTTTGTTTGAAGAGAATTTTATTATTTTCTCGTCTGACCGGGACGGAAGTACAGGCAATAAGACATACAAATGGAATGGAAGATCGTTTTCGGATTTGTATGTTTCGGATAGGAATGGTCGCCAGATTTATGGTTTTGACGCGATCATCAATACCGAAAGCAATGAAGGGACTGTCTGTTTTACAAAGGATTTTCAGGAAATATTTTTTACGCGTTGCGTTTCCACGGAGACGCGCGATCAAACTTGTAAGATTTATTACAGCCAACGACCCAATGGTTTTTGGCTGGAACCGGAACCTCTCATGTTTTTCGATGATAATACCAATTTTGGTCAACCATGCCTCATAGAGGAGGATAGTGTTCTTATATTTTCGGCAAAGCTCCCCGGTTCCGATAATTATGATTTATATGCCTCTGTAAGACTTGGAATGGGCTGGAGTGAAGCTGAGTTGATGCCTTCCAGCATTAATACAACACGCGATGAAAAATTTCCTACCAGTTATAATGATACACTTTTCTTTTCTTCCAATGGCCATATGGGTTACGGCGGGCTGGATATATTCAGTACATATTTAAGAAGCGATGGGTCCTGGACATCTGCAAAAAATGTGGGTATACCTATCAACAGTGGTGCTGATGATTTTGGTCTGATTATCTTGGAAGATCAAAACGGGAATAACAATATAATTGCTCAGGGTATGTTCAGTTCGGCTCGTAATACGGGTATGAATGATGACATCTTTAAATACATACATTACCGAATTGAAAAAGAGGAAGTGACTGAGGATATTGCAGTCAATGAGGATACAAGCTTGGACAAGGAATACTTAATTTATCTGTCCGGTAGGGTAGTTGAGAATATTTATGAAAATGGCGATCCCAACGCTGATATTATAAGTAAAGAGCCTATAGACAATGCCCTTGTTCAAATCCGGTTTGAACTCGATACAATCAATGAAGTCGCTGAGAATGGTTTATTTCTGCACAAGCTGAGTACTGATCAAACCCACACATTGATCGTCAAATCACGGGATCACCTGAGTAAGCAGGTGAAAATTCAAATACCGAATTTTGAGAGTATACGATCAGATACGACGATCAGCGTCGAGATAGCCCTTGACAGAATTGTCTATGACAAGGAAATTATAATTTCCAATGTGTATTATGATTTTGATAACTGGGATATCAGATCTGATGCCGAACCGGCTCTGGATTCACTCTATGAAGTGCTATTAATCAACCCCCAGCTGAACATTCAATTGGCTTCGCATACAGATTGCAGGGGGGAAGAATTATACAATCAGGAATTGTCCAGAAAACGTGCAGAATCAGTAGTTGAATACCTGGAAACGAAGGGCCTGGATAAGACCAGGTTTACGGCTGTGGGATATGGAGAACGCCGTCCTTCTGTTGATTGTGTGTGCCAGGATTGTACCGAAGAGCAACATCAGGCCAACAGGAGAACGACCTTTACTATTCTGAAACTTTAGTTTGTTTTAATTGCCTGAAGCGACAGGCGTTTCAAGGACATGCATGTCAGCAATAAGCACAGCTGGAGATTCCATGAATTTGACCTCCATAATGTAAGAACCCGGACTAAAATCCCTTTGTGGAAGAATAATGAGATCCGATCCCATGACATTATATCCTTTATGGCTGTTAGATGCTGTTTCAACAGTTCTAAGAGACTTTATTGCTTTGCTTGAGCGAATCTTTATGACTTCCCTGTTCTCCTCATATTTCATACTGAATTCAAAATCAAGTTTATCAGCATTTCGCATTTTGATGATAACCGTTTCGTTTTCGCTTGTTGGCTCTGGCATTAAGTCATTGAATAGAGCATGGGAGATAAAGTTCAGCGAGATTAATAAGCTTATGAATAATTGCATGGATTTTGTTTTTCTGTTTAGATTCAAAATCCATACCAATAATTAGATTTTTTAGCCTTCTGACTCATGTTTGGATGTGCTCCAAGAGTTGCTGTTCCAAATACGGAGTTACTTTACCATATAGTCTATTTAGTTAATTGACTTTAAACTGCTGGTTTACAAGGTTTTGTAATTAAAATAGGATAAACTGGCTGAGAAGTTTTTACTTCATTGCTAAATAAAGAATTTTAGACTATGAAAGAGATAATCATCCTGAGTCCGGCTCTCCTGCTGTGTATAATAAGTCAGCTTTGATGTCTTTTGGGTATAATTTTCATATGTCTCAGCGACCCATTGATTTTGCACACTGGAGTCTTTTGATGGCTTCTTTGTTGATGCTTGTACTGTGGAAAGTCTTTCCTAAATATACGACTAAAGGGCCTGGACTACTATTGATGAGCATTGGAGTCGTGGGCGTTATCGATATGTGTACACTGGATATTTTATGGTGAGCCTTGCGCAGCAATCCGCAATTAAAGGATGATCTTTTTAAGAATAAGATGCAGCATGCCTCAATCCGGATTCCTTTCTTGATTGCAGGTCCAAGCCTTTTTAATTCTGTTTTGGCTTTAATAAGCTATGCCCTTATAAAGCGCTATATGTGGCAGGTCTTAATATTAAATATCGGGGCACTGTTGGTTGGATAGTGACATATGGCTTTGCAAAACAGGTTTATATTTGTGATTGGAGCAGTTTTTCTACTGGCTCCTGTTCTATCCATCGTCTTGTGGAGCAGAAATTCTGACATACCTGTATAATCAATCTACAAATTGGTACCCCACGCCGTGAATGGATTTGATGTGCCTGGGGTTTTTGGGGTCATCCTCAAAACGTTTTCGCAAAACAGCTATAAAGTTATCTATCGTCCGCGTAGAAGGGTATACATCATACCCCCATACCGCTTTTAGAATGTCGTGTCTTGACTGTACCGCATGGCTGTTATTGATAAGGAACTTTAGAATATGTGTTTCTTTCTGGCTGAGTGAGAATTCTACTTCAGCTTTTTTTCCTGAGAAGCTTTTAAAGTTGATACAACAATCACCAAAATGTACAACATCCAGATCAGATTTAAGGGCATCTTTCGACTTTCGCTCCAGCAGTTTCTGTATTCTGAGTAGCAATTCTTCGATTTCAAAGGGCTTGTTAAGGTAGTCATCAGCTCCTGTTTTCAGTCCTTGTATTCGATCGGTGGAGGTGTCCTTTGCAGATATTATAATCACAGGAATATCCTGGTCCTTTACCCGGATATTCTTGAGAACATCCATCCCACTGAGTTGTGGCAGCATTAAATCCAGGATCAGTAAGTCAAAGTGTTCCGAATTTATTTTGTCCAGGGCGGTCACTCCATCATGCACGCTGACGACTTCAAAATCCTCCATCTCCAGGTTGAGCTGGATGATTTTCCTCAAGCTTTCTTCGTCTTCAACCAGTAATAACCTTTTGTTCATTATGAAAAGCTTATTTTAAAAATAGTGCCTGAGGGTTCCTTGTTGAGGATATCCAATTTTGCACTATGTGCCCGGCAGATTTCACGAACAATAAATAATCCTAGGCCGGTGCCTTTGGAAACCCTTTCATCTTCATTGCCTATCCTGTAGAATTTATCAAGGACTTTTTTCTTTTCTTCCTCCGCGATACCCGGCCCGTTATCTGAAATGCTTAAGTAAATTTGTTCTCTTATGCGTCCTATATTAATGTCAACAGTCGTGTTTTGTCCTGAGTATTTCAGAGCGTTATCAATAAGATTGTCAGCCAGTTTTGTAATGGCCTCGCGGTCGGCTTTAACTGTTCTTTTGCCTGCTTCGTTTGTAAGGCTTATGTTAGCATCAGGGTAGAGCTTTTTAAATCGCATAGTTCTGGCTTCAAGGATCTCGTTCAGGTCTATATCTTCGAAGTTGAAATGATAATTGTTATCCATCTGGGCAGCTGTAAGAATATTATTGACCAGGGATTCAAGTCTCAAGGATTCATCATAGGCTGTGAGCAATAGCTCTTGGCGTTTATCTTCATTGATGTTTTTCTTTTGAAGGGTCTGGTTGATCAGTTTCAATGTAGATATTGGCGTTTTCAGTTCATGGGTTACGGACAATAAAAAGTTATTCTGGTTCTTATTGGCTTTTATTTCGGCCCAGAATGCCCTGTTGACTATATAGAGACTAATAAGGATGGAAACAGCGAATACAATACCTTCTCCAATGATCATCATGCGTGAACGCTTATAGTCTTCGTAGATCATTGCCTGCATACCAGGCTTGTTGCTGTATATGACTTCGGTTTTCAATTCATACAGTTCTTCATTTTTTTTCAACAATAAAATGGCCCACCAGCTGAAAGCTGATACGAGATATGTCATTAAAACGAATTGAAAAATCCTATATGACTTAATGCTTTTCATGCCATGATTTCATCCAGGCAGCCATTTATGGTATGGGCAGCCCATTCAATATCTTCCATGCTGTGCGCCGCTGATACAAAACCCACTTCATATCCTGAAGGGCCAAGGTAAATACCCTTTTCAAGTAGGAGTTTGTGAAGCTGCCTGAATATTGACATCTTGTCGGCTTGAATATCATCTGCACACTGAGCTCTTTTATAACTGAATGTGAACCAGAATATAGAAGCTATACTTTGCATATGAAGCTCATAATTGTTCTTCCTGGCGTGCTCGTCAATTAATTTACACAGGCTTTGTGTTTTTGATTCAAGCTCTTCGTAGAATCCTGGTTTTAGCAATTCCTTGAGCATGGCGATACCAGCAGATATGGCTAAGGGGTTTGCTGAGAGAGTGCCAGCCTGGTAGACTGATCCCAGAGGTGCTACAAATTCCATTATTTCTTTTTTGCCTCCAAATGCGCCCACAGGAAGTCCGCCACCTATAATTTTTCCAAAGGTGATCAGGTCTGGTTGTATAGCGTAATATCCGCAAGCCCCTTCAAAACCGACTCTGAATCCGGAAATGACTTCATCAAATATGAGCAGTACTCTATGGTCATCGCACAATTTGCGTAAGCAGCTGAGATAATTTCTGTCTTGTATCAGAAGGCCATTATTGGCCGGTACCGGTTCAATAATCACAGCAGCTATGTCATCACTGTTCTCAAGCGTTTCCCTGAGTCCCGCCAGATCGTTTAGCGGCAGGACAAGGGTTTCTTTTGCGAAGGCTTCTGGAATACCTGCGGAACTTGATACCCCAAATGTGGCAAGGCCAGAGCCTGCTTTGACGAGCAACGAGTCTACATGACCATGATAACAACCTTCAAATTTAATTATTTTGTTTTTCCCTGTGAATCCGCGGGCAAGGCGAATAGCAGACATGACGGCTTCGGTCCCCGAGCTGACAAAACGCACCATGTCCAGGTACCTGTGATTATCCAAAAGCAAATGCCCTATTTTATTGCCAAGCTCCGTAGGCGTACCGAAAGAAGTGCCTCGCGATAGAGCATCAGAAACGGAGTTCCTGATCGATGGATTATTATGACCGAGGATCAGGGGGCCCCAACTACAGCAAAAGTCAAGGTATTCATTACCATCTACATCTGTAATACGGGGTCCATTGCCGGATTCTATGAATACCGGTGGCCCTTCTACTGATTTGAAAGC
>RFSX01000095.1 GCA_009923745.1 Chitinophagia bacterium | reverse complement strand
TAAACTGGAAACTGAAAGAGCTTAAAACATACCAGGGGGAGAATATAGAAAGGAGTGCTCCCACGCTAAAAATCGATCAATCCATAGGGCAATTCTCGGGTTACAGCTCTTGCAATAATTTTACGGGACAGCTGCACATAATGGAAGGCAAGAAGATCAATTTTGGAAAAATGGCAGTAACACGTATGGCTTGCCAGGACATGAAACTGGAGCAATTTTTTATAAATGCTCTCCAAAATGTAAGTGATTACCGCTTTGCTGATGGGCAATTAATACTTGGAATGACCGACTATCCAGATCTGATGCTGTTCGAGTCAGGTGATTAGAATTTTCCGAGACTTATTACCCAATAAAAAATCTTCCAGGGTATATGTGCAATGTCTTTTTATTGACCACTCTTTATTTTGAGCAGCTCATGACTGAAGTATTATATGCACTGCTTCATAATTGTATATTTGGGCCATCAAAAATTACCATTTAAATGAAAAATAAGAGTGCACTCACAATTTTTGTGTTATGTCTTGCAATAGCAATAGAACCGCTTACTGCCCAAACGCAAAGCTCTATAGATTACTCCATTAAGTTCAGTGAGGAGATTTCTGACCAGGTACAAAAAGATGGACGCTTGTTTATTTTTTTTTCAAATAATTCCAGAAGAGAGCCTCGATCGCAAACCTGGCCTACGCCTGGTATGAGCAATATTATTTTTGCTAAAAATTATAGCGATATCAAGCCTCAGTCTTCCTTTGAAATCGGTTCTTCAGAGACATGGGTGTCCACTTCTGATATGAAAATCAATGCCATAAAACCAGGCAGATACTATGTACAGGCTCTTTGGGACCAGGACACCAGTGAAAGCCGGATATCGGCTCCTGGAAATTTGTATTCTGATGTTCTTGAATTAACAATATCCGATGAGAATAAGATTGATCTGGTTATCGCAAAGTCGATTCCGGAGCGAAGCGAAATAGAGCATGAACTTGTCAGGTGGGTGGATATGAAAAGCGATACCCTGTCTTCGTGGTGGGGTAAGGATATGTTTTTGAAGGCTTCTATTCTTTTACCTTCTAATTACGATGCCAAGAAGAGCTATGCAATCAGATATAATGTGGCCGGTTATGGTGGTCGCTATACCAGGATCTCAAGATTGGTGCGCAGCAATCGATTTATGGATTGGTGGGCCTCTGAGGAAGCACCTGAAGTCATAACGGTATTCCTTGATGGAGAAGGGCCATTCGGGGACAGCTATCAAATGGATTCTGAAAATAGTGGCCCTTATGGTTATGCTTTAATCAATGAATTGATCCCTTTTATTGAAAAACAGTACCGGGGCACAACGGACCCTTTAGAGCGATTTGTAGATGGGTGTTCAACAGGGGGCTGGGTTTCTCTCGGCTTGCAATTGTATTATCCGGATGTGTTCAATGGTGTTTTTTCTTACAGTCCTGATGCTATTGAATTTGAAAACTACCAGTTGATAAATATATACAAGGATGAGAATGCCTTTGTAAATGAATATGGTTATGATCGACCTGTCTGGAGAGAGACGAGTGGGGAACCTGTTATGTCTCTCAGAGATTTCATCAATTACGAAAATGTATTGGGGTATTCCAATACATATGTAACATCAGGAGGGCAATTCAGTGCACATACTGCCCTTTACAGTCCTAAGGGTGATGATGGTTTGCCTAAGCCATTATTTGATCCAGAATCCGGGGATATAGACAAGGAAGTAGCAGATCATTGGAAGAAATATGATTTCAAGTTGTATGCTTCTGAAAATTGGTCTGAGTTGGGGCCTGCTGTGGCGGGTAAGATATATTTATGGATGGGGGATATGGATAACTTTTATCTGAATCCTGCAAGTAGATCATTTGCCCAGTGGCTTGAATCGACTGATAATCCAAAATCAGATGCTGTCATAGAGTTTACTGCTACAGCAGGTCATTGCACACAGTTTTCAAATACGAAAGTACTGGAGCAGATCAAAAAAAGATTGTCAGATATAAGAAACTAGCATTCCCATGCCTACGATCAAGATATTAACGGTATTTGTTTTGCTGACTGTGTTTAATCCTTCTAAAGTCTGTTATATAGGTATAAGGCCGGGGATGAAGATCCTCGAAATTAATGATGTAGAACTGAACGAGGAATGGGGTATATGTGAGTATATTAATAGCGGCTTTGGATTGAGAGAAACAATACATATCGAACTGGCCGATAGCTCAGGCGGGGTCAAAAGCTACACCTTGGAAAAACAAAACTTTGCCTCAAATGATTAATGTAAGATCCGATCAGTACTTATCTGTTTTTGTACCTCTTAGCTTGATCTTTGTGGCGTTTACCATGTTCAGTGCGTGTAATGCTGAATGGGAATCAGAATACATTATTGATGATAAAACGCTTGTGCCAGAATCGGTAGCCTACTCCAACACGACAGGATACATGTACCTGAGCAGTATTGCACAACAAAAAATAATACGCCTGAATCCCTTAGGTTCCAGGCAATATGATTTTATCCAATCAGGGGAATTTGCTTATATGCCTGGTTTAGGCCTTGGAATCGATGATAAGACAGGCAGACTGTATGCTCTGGGTGGCCACTATCGAAGAGGCAATTCAGAAAGTGCATTGTACATATTTGACCTGAGGCAAAAAGCTATGATATCATATCATAGTGTTCTGGATACTTCCAATAGTTTCCTTAATGACCTGTGTCTTGATAAATCAGGAAATGCCTATATCACAAATACCAGCTTGTCTTCTATTTATTTTTATGATCAGCAAGCTGATACGCTTAGCTTGTTTTTACGCAGTGATGAAATCAGCTTTCCTAACGGAATATGTATGTCTGATGATGAATCCATATTGTATGTAGCAAGTCATAACAAGGGCATCAGAACTATTGATTTGCAGTCAAGGCAGATACTTAATAGCAGGGATAGTACTGAGCTTACAAGGGGGATAGATGGACTGAAGTATCATGAAGGAAATCTGTTTGCGGTTCAAAACGGTTCGCGACTCAACAGCTATAACTTTCGAAAATTGGAGCTTAATGATAAGGAAACAGATGTTGTTTCTGCAGAAGTCATCTGGATCAGCCACGACAGGTCTGAAGTACCTTTGAATTTTAGTATTCATGATGGCAAGGCCCTCTTTATAGTAAATTCGAATATTCAGTATCTCGACAAGGATAATATGAGTTTCAAATGGCCTGTAGATTCCATACCCCATACAAAGCTGAAACTGATTAACCTTGAAACCTTGGAATAGTGTTGTATCTTAAGTTGTCTAAGAACTGAAGATAATTTATGATTAGGAGGCTGTTTTACTTTCCGCTTGTGATGATTTTGGCTCTGACTTTACTGTTATTATTTACAGGACAGTCGGATAAAAAGGTCGAAGCCTTAATCCCTCTATATGCTGATGCTCAAAAGGGTTCTAAGTTTCTGGATTTACAGGACTGTAGGGTGCATTACCGAGACCAGGGTGAAGGAGATGTTGTGGTGTTAATTCATGGTACCGGTTCATCACTTCACACATGGGAGGATTTTAAAACACATTTTGGAATGGGGTACAGACTTATCAGCATGGATATTCCAGCTTTTGGGCTCACTGGCCCGAATACTGTAAGGGATTATACCATTGAAAGCTATGTTAATTTTCTGGACTCTTTCCTTGATGCATTGGAGATAGACAGTTGCAGTCTGATAGGCAATTCACTGGGAGGGCATATAGCCTGGCGTTATGCCCGGTCTGATCCTGAGCGCCTGACTTCGATGGTCCTGATTGCACCTTCTGGGTTTTCTGATGGCTCCGACAAACCTCTTGTCATGAAACTGGCTGAAATGCCCATCCTGAATCAAATTCTAAAGTATGTGACTCCCGCATCATTTATTCGTAAGAATCTACATGAGGTATATTTTGATGATGCCAAAGTTGATGATGCACTTGTCCAGCTGTACCATGATATGAGTCTGCGTGAAGGAAACAGGCAGGCATTTATCGATCGTGTTCGCCAGGTAGAGTACGATGAATTCGATGCTTCTATGAAAATCAATATTCCTACACTGATCATTTGGGGAGAGAATGATCAGTGGATTGATGTGTCCAATGTGCCTAAATTCGAGTCATTGCTTCCGCTGTCAAAAACTATAATTATGAAGGAGACAGGGCATGTGCCTATGGAAGAGCGACCTGAATCTACGGCCAATATGGTCCTTGGTTTTTTTGAGGACCTGAAGTCCTACGAGTTAATTATTCAATTTTAACCTAAAGCTGCTGTATTGTATATTTTTTTGAATGAAAAGCCATTTTCATTCAATCGTATTAAATAAAAGTCCATATATTAATTTTTTATATATAATCAACTGAATCAATGGGCAGAAAATTAAATTTTATAGTACTTGCAGTGCTTGTGATAATAAGTCTTTCGTTTGCAAGTAATTATCCTGAATTATCCAGTAGTATAGACAAAGGAGATACAGCCTGGATGCTTGTAGCCAGTGCATTTGTATTGTTAATGACTCCGGGACTTTCCTTCTTTTATGGTGGTATGATCAACAAGAAGAATATCATTTCGACCATGTTGCAGAGTTTTGTAGCGCTTGGTGTGATCAGTGTTCTGTGGGTGGTATTCGGTTTCAGCCTGGCATTTGGAGAAAGCTTTGGCGGTATCATTGGCAATCCTTTGAGTTATTTTAATTTCAAGGGTGTTGGTTCCGAACCCAATGCTGATTTTGCTGAAACCATTCCATTTCTGCTGTTTGCCTTATTCCAGCTTAAGTTCGCAATAATAACGCCTGCCTTGATTACAGGTAGTATGGCAGGGCGGATACGGTTCAGGAGTTATATACTCTTTATGGTTTTGTTCAGCATTTTTATCTATTGCCCCTTAGCGCATATGACCTGGCACCCGGAAGGCTTATTCCGGAACTGGGGTGTCCTTGACTTTGCGGGGGGTACAGTCGTGCATATGTCTGCCGGATTTGCTGCCTTGGCGGGGGCTGTATTCCTGGGTAAAAGATCAGATAGTACTATTCGCAATGCCAATGTGCCTTATGTTATTCTAGGCACAGGATTACTCTGGTTCGGCTGGTTTGGTTTTAATGCCGGATCTGCCCTTGGTGCCAATGAGGATGCTGTTATTGCCTTCGCCAATACCAATATAGCTTCTGCAACAGCCATGCTGACATGGATTTTTTATGAACGCATGCTTGATCGAAAGATGTCAGCAGTTGGGGCTTGCATAGGCGCTGTGGTAGGGCTTGTCGCTATAACTCCTGCAGCAGGTTTTGTAAATATCGGTCAATCCATGTTTATAGGATTCGCAGCATCTATTGTGTCGAATTGGGCCATTCACTTTCAGAATAAGTCTGATATTGATGATACATTGGATGTGTTTCCAAGCCACGGTATAGGCGGTATCACAGGTATGTTGCTTACAGCTGTTTTTGCCAGTGGAGTTGGTCTCATTTACGGTGAGACATCGACATTTATGTATCATCTCTTGGCTTTGCTGATCACAGGCTTACTGGCATTTTTTGGAAGTCTTGCCCTGTATAAGTTTGTAGATGTTTTACTCACAATGAGGGTGCGTCCTGACCAGGAAGAAAGGGGCTTGGACATAAGTCAACATGGTGAGCAAGCATAGAAACTAAATTAGAGGATCCTTTTTTATTGTTTACTTCAAGAAGGGGTAAGCTTGTATGGATCCTACATTCCAGCTATTCACTATTTTACTTTAAAATGTCTGACTTAAGGAAGTATACAAGCCTCATAAAAAGAGAGAGGGAGATTCATGGATTCTACATTTTTCACTATTTCGCTAAAGAAAAATAGGAATCATCGCTGTACTTTTGCACAGCTAAAATTTGAAGTCATGAAGAATACTTTAAGCAATGTTTTGCTGGTGACTGTAAGTCTTGTCTACCTTTCGTGCACAACGAATAAGCTGAGTAATCCGGAAAATATTGGTCTTCATGTGATGGAAATTTTAAAGATGATGGATGCCGAGACACAGGACAGTTATGCTGCAAAATTTATGTCAGTGTCGGAGATTAAAGAAGTGAGTGAAAAAAAAGCTGTTATCAGCAGTGAAGAGACGAGGCAGGAAATGAGAGACATCAAAGAGGGACCCTGGATGCGAAGGATTTACAAGGATTTTAATGAAATGAAAGCATTTGCCATCACCAATGGCATAGATTGGCCAACAATTGAATACAGCGGCTGGTCATTTGAGACCCTGGATATGGATGGTGTGCATGCCTGTAAGGGTGATCTCTATTTTATTTCGAATGGACGCACCTATATGCTTGAAATTTACAGTGTATTTAACGGAGAGGAATACAGGCTTGTAGAGGTCGAGGATATCAGGCCGGAATCTTAAAGTTTTATTTGCTTCTGGATAAATTTAAAATGCGAGCTCTGCTAAGCTATTAATATGGA
>RFSX01000094.1 GCA_009923745.1 Chitinophagia bacterium | reverse complement strand
TATATCCATTGCTGCAGGTAAAATACCTGAAGAGCAGCAAAAGAAAGCAACCAATATCGGTCTTGTCTTGGCCATGGTGATGAGGATCGTACTTCTATTTTGTATTTCGTTGCTTATCGCTATGAATGAGCCTTGGTTCAGTATTCATACCGAACATGTGAAGGCAGGATTCTCAGGGCAGAGTCTTATCCTTTTTGCGGGGGGTGTATTTCTCCTGTATAAAAGTGTTAAAGAAATACACCATAAGCTTGAAGGGAGCATCAACGATGATTCTTCAGGCAGTAAGATGTCCAGTTTCACCAGCGTCATAATACAGATCACCGTTATCAATATTGTGTTTTCCTTCGACTCTATTCTTACCGCAGTGGGAATGACTAATGGTCTTCAAGGTGCTCTCGTTATCATGATAATTGCCGTGGTTTTGTCTGTTTTGATAATGATGCTCTTTGCAGTGCCTGTTGGCCGATTTGTCAACAAACACCCAACAATACAGATACTGGGTTTGGCATTTCTTATCCTGATTGGATTTATGCTGATCATAGAGGGCGGTCACCTGGCACATTTGCAAGTCATGGGCACAGAAATCGGAGCGGTGCCAAAAGGTTACCTTTATTTTGCGATTGCATTCTCTCTTTTTGTGGAATTTTTGAATATGAGAATGCGTAAGAAAAAGGATACATTACAGTTGCATGGAATTATGGAGGAAGCAAAAAATGAAGGATTATTATAATGGATGGTATGAAATTTAATTTAAGCAAGGACATCGTCTTTTTTGATATCGAAGCAACAGGACTTAATGTTGTGAAGGACAGGATTATCCAACTGGCTATGATAAAATACAGGCCGGGTGCTGATGAGGCTGAAGAATGGACTTCGCTGATCAATCCAGGTCCTGTTATGATATCGGAGGAAGCCTATAGGGTACATGGCATTTCAGCGCAGATGGTAGCCAATAAGCTAAGGTTTGAGCAACTCGCAGACAAAATCTGGGACTTCATTGGTGATGCAGATTTGGGTGGTTATAATTCTGATCGATTTGATATTCCCATGCTAATGGAAGAATTTGCCAGGGCTGGGAAAGATTTTAACCTTGAAAACAGGAACACCGTCGACGCTCAAAAGATATTTTATAAAATGGAGCCCCGTACCTTGTCTGCTGCTTACAGATTGTACTGTGGTAAAGAGCTTGAGAATGCACATGACGCTTTAGAAGATGTAAGGGCCACTGTTGAAGTTTTGAAGGGACAGATCGAGAAGTATAAAGACGCCGAATATATAGACCAGGATGGCAATGTTCATCCGGGTGTAATCAAAAATGATATGAATGCATTAGCCAGTTTCACTAATGATTCCAGGACTGTCGATGTGACACAAAGACTGAAGTATAACAACAATGGAGAGATCATTTTCAATTTTGGAAAATACAATGGTCAAAAAGTGGTAGATGTACTCAGCAGAGATCGTCAGTATTACAATTGGATATTGGAGAAAGACTTTTCTGTTCAGGTCAAACAGATCGTGAGGAAAATCATAAAAGATTATGAGAGTTCCAATAGCGGTTCTTAGTATTGCAGCCTTCTTAATGTTTTCATGTGACGAGACAGCAGAAGGATGTCTTGATCTTCTGGCTGAAAACTACTCCTTTGAAGCGGTTAACGCTTGTGATTCCTGCTGTAGCTATCCGACAGCTTCAATCAGCCTCAGTTTTATTCAAGATACGCTGTCCTTTGACATAAACGATACCCTCATGGTTGGAAATGGTGATTCTGTGCTTATTCAGGATTGGGTTTTTCTGTTGTCTGAATTTGTGTTCAGTTCCCAAACAATGGATTATACCGTAAGAGACAGTGTCCGCACCAGCATGGTAAGTGCACAAGATGATTTTATTGTATTTCTTGATAAAGGTTCAAAGCAAATCGGTAATACAGCTTTTCAGGATACGCTGAATAGGGTGCAATTCAGAACCGGATTCAATACGGAAGAGATGGAATTATTCAAGCCATTTGATAATCTGGATCAGGACAGCCGACTGGATTTGGCATTGGATAGTATGTACAACAGTATGACGGATAAGTATTATTCCATGCGGTTTGTGCTGGAATTTCCTGAGCAGGATAGGATTGTTCATGTCGACATTGAAAACAATGATATCCTTGTATTTGACGGGCTCAATTATTTTGTCAAGGGAGGCAGTGACTGGTTTTTGAAAATGAACCTTGACCTAACTAAATTATTTTCCGGAATAAGTAGTGATTTGACGGATGACGACATATTGCAAATCATTGCTGGAAATATTCAATCTTCTATCCATCTTGAGTAAACCATTCTTTTAAAATACGCGTTCACTAAATAAGAATGCATAAGTGGTTTTACATATTCCTTATGGCCGTGTTCGTTTTGGCATGCGGTAAAGATGAAACGCCCTTGCCGGGGGTGGATTTGACAGGTATCCCTTACGATCCTGTATTGTATCAAATCGAAATTCCGGATGATTTTCCAGCCCTGGAACAGCCGGAAGATAACATGGCGACCCTCGATGGTGTGATCCTTGGACGCAAACTCTTTTATGATCCGATCTTGAGTGTTGACAGTACTATGTCCTGCTTTTCATGCCATTTACCTGAGCTGAGCTTCACGGATCAAAAGTCCTTCAGCATTGGTGTTAACGGTGAGTCTACACAACGAAGTTCAATGTCCCTGATCAATGTGGGCTTGTATTATAACAGTTTGTTTTGGGACGGAAGGTCGCCAGACCTTGAAGACCAGGCCATACACCCGATTGAAGATGTTATCGAGTTGGATAACAGTTGGGAAGAGGTGGAAAAAAGACTTCAAGGTTCTGATCATTATCCTGCTCTTTTCAGGAAAGCCTTTGGAATCAGTTCGAGCAATGAAATTTCACGTGATTTAGCTACAAAGGCCATAGCCCAGTTTGAAAGAACTCTCGTTTCATCCGGAAATAGCAAATACGATAAAGTGCTACGCGGCGAAGCTGTTTTTACCGATGAAGAGCAGCTCGGCTTCGATATCTATTTCGACCGCGACCCGGCCCTTCCGGATGGAGAATGTTTTCATTGCCATAGTGCGCCATTGCTGACCAATAATGAGTATATGAATAATGGCCTTGATGCAGCGGAAGAATTTGAGGACTTTGTTGACGGGGGAAGAGGGGATATTACAAATAACAGAATTGATCGTGGAAAATTCAGGGTACCCACATTAAGAAATATAGAGTTTACAGCACCATATATGCATGATGGTCGCTTTGAAACCCTAGAAGAAGTACTGGATCATTACAATTCGGGTGGTGCTGAATCCAAAGGTAAAGATGCGCTGCTTGTTCCTCTTGGCCTTGATGAGACACAGCTCAAAGCTTTAAAGGCTTTTCTCAAAACCTTCAATGATGAGGACTTTAATACCAATCCTTCCTATAGTAATCCTGACGGCTAGACTGGTAAACTGGTTCAATGATTTCAGGATATTGGTAAATTTTATCGCTCAGGCAAGCATGGTTCTCTTCGCTATGGCCAGCAAGAAGCATACTGCCGGCTGCATAACCGGGCATGCTGAAGTCGCCATGAATAGAATAAATGAAAAAGGTCTGGAAGAAACTTCCCTGTGTGTAGGTGAAAGTATACCACATCCCTGGAGGCTAGAAAGATATAAATCAGTGCAGAAATCTAAGCTTCTGTCTTTATATTGAAAAGAAGATATCGGATCCTGTATACGTATACGGCAGACAGTGAGATAAATACAAACCGGATACTGCTGCGAAGAACCGGCCACGAAGAGGGACAGATGAATTTTAAAACAGCCATGGTTCAGGGATAAAGCGGCGCCGTAATAAAGGTCGTTATAACCAGATCGTAATTGCCATTTGGAATGCCCTTTTAGAATCCGGTTGCTGAGCATGTCATAGCGCAGTGCATCACCAAACAATTCATAATTATCATAACCGCTAATATACTTGAAGGCCAGTTTGGAATGAAGGCATAAAATGAAGAGGCCGGAGCGTATTCCTCGAATGCTTTTTCGAGTTGCTTCTTTCAGGATTTATAAATGAGGCTAAAAGTTTTATGAGCCATATGAATTTTGTAACTTGCATCTATTAAATCATTGTTTCAAATAATGAAACATCACATATGAACTATTGTAAATTAGCAGAAATTCTTGATGAGGCTGCGCGTTCAGCCACATCTGTCGAGCAAATATCAAAAAGCAGGCCTATAAACCTTGAAGAAGCCTATGCTATCCAGGCCATTTCTCTTTCCCGGCGATACAAACGCCTGGAGAAATTTACAGGGATTAAGCTTGGATTTACCAGCAGGGCCAAAATGGAGCAAATGGGTGTGCATGATCTCATTTGGGGCAGACTGACTGACAGGATGGCCTATCATGAATCAGAAAAAATGGACTGTTCAGAATTCATTCATCCCCGGGCAGAGCCTGAGATAGCGTTTAGGGTATGTAAGGACTTTGACAGGCAACTCGACCATACATCCGTATTTGATTATATAGATGCTGTCGCGATTGCCATCGAAATCATTGATTCTAGGTTTAAGGATTTTAAATTTTCCCTTGAAGATGTGGTAGCAGATAATTGTTCTTCCTCTGCCTATGTGATTGGAGAGTGGAATCCGGTGTCAACGGACTTCAGAAGTGTGGCCATCAATTTATCAGTGGATGGATATACTGTTCAATCCGGTAACACGAATGCTATTCTGGGAGACCCTGTTGAATCTGTTATTGAAGCTTCAAGACTATTGCAGGAAAATGGCGAGTCTCTTGAAGAAGGGCATGTTATACTGGCGGGTGCTGCGACAGCAGCCGAGTATATCAAGCCGGGTCAGTTGATTTCTGCTGAATCAGAATCTCTTGGTATTGTAAAACTGGAAATTATCTGATATGTCAGTTAAGCCGGCAGGACATCTGAATAATAGTATTGTTAAGGCATTCACCCTGCTGGAATATTTTTCAAATGTAAAGACACATTGGGGCGTTCGTGAATTATCGAGGGAAATAGGGGTGCATGAGAGCACGACCTACAGGCTGATGTCTACTTTAGAGTCCCTGGGTGTGCTCTACAAGAATCCAGAAACAGAAAAATATGCGCTTGGATTGAAGTTGCATGAATTGGGCAATCGTGTAAAAGTTTTTGATTCTGTCGTTAGTTTATCCCATCCTGTTCTCAATGAGGTTGCACTTGAAATTGAAGAGACTGTTCACCTGGGAATATGGCATAAGGGCGAGGTTTTAATGATTGATAAGGTAGAGTGTGAAAAAGGACTCAGGCTCGATTCCAGGATTGGACAGACCAGTCCTCCCCATTGTACCGGCTTGGGTAAAATCCTTCTGGCTTTTGACTATATTCATAAAAATGAATTCCTGGAAGCCTCCGACAGGCTGGTAAGCTTCACGCCCAATACAATCACACATAAGGATAAGCTCAAGGAAGAACTCGAAAAAATCCACAGACAACAGTATGCATTGGATAACCAGGAATTTGAGTTAGGACTTATCTGTCTTGCGGTTCCTGTGTTTAATAATAAAGGCAAGCTGATCGCAGCCATAAGTGCTGCCGGACCATCTGTCCGCTTTAAAAAAGATCAGCTTAAGGATTATGTTGAAATTCTGAAAAGAGGGGCTGAAAAGCTAACTCATAAAATTGGCAATCTATAATAAATGTAAAACGAGATGAAAGCACAGGAAAAGTACAGTACAGTGCACTACAGGAATTACTTGCAGCTGGATCAGCTGCTTTCTGCGCAAAAATTACGAAGTGCAGACCTTGAAGAAAAACCGGCTCACGAAGAAATGTTATTCATAATTGTCCACCAGGCCTATGAGCTCTGGTTCAAGCAAATAATCCATGAGTTGGAATCCGTGCTGGCTATGTTTCGCCAGGAGGTCGTTGACGAGAAAAATATAGGCACAGCCGTAGCACGTCTTGAGCGTGTCATAGATATTCAGGGCATACTGATTGAGCAGATCGGTATTATGGAAACCATGACGCCCCTTGATTTTCTCGACTTCCGCAAGTACCTCTTTCCTGCATCAGGATTTCAAAGTTTCCAGTTCAGAAAGATTGAAAATCTGCTTGGTCTGGAATCTGAGCAAAGGATGACTTATAATGGATGTCCATACAGCAGTGTTTTCAGTACAGAAAGAGAAACTGAACTTTTACAAATGGAAGAAGACAGCTCATTGTTTGAAGCGATGGAAGAGTGGCTTGAGCGAACGCCTTTCCTGAAAACGGGTGATTTTCATTTTCTTGATGCCTATAAAGAGGCGGTTAACCGTATGCTGGCAGACGAAAAGGATGCAATTCAGGATTCTATCTTCCTTAATGATCAGGAAAAGAAAATGCGGGTTTCCATGCTTGAAGGAACCGATAATTACTTCAGCGTCGTCCTCGATAAAAAAAAGTATGAAGAATTGCAGTCCAAGGGTCAGATCAGAATGAGTTACAAAGCCACGGT
>RFSX01000093.1 GCA_009923745.1 Chitinophagia bacterium | reverse complement strand
CGCAATATCTGTTTTAATTGCAGCATGGTAATATCAAAATTATTCATTGATACGATAAGTGCCTGTTCGCTTGTAGCCACCTGGGCCTCTAAATTCAATATTTCCGAAGCCGCTCTTGCGCCAGCATCAATCAGACTTTGTGTTTGATCCAGCTGCTGACGATTCAACTCAAGCTGTCTTTCAGAAATGCTGATGTTTTCCTTAGCAAATAGGACATTCAGAAAATTGGATGCCACTTGCAGTGCGATAGTCTGTCTGGTTTGTTGGGCATCGTTGCGGGCTGCTTCCAAGTCAACAGCCGATTGTCTTATTGAATTTGAAATCT
This sequence comes from Chitinophagia bacterium, assembly GCA_009923745.1. GTDB lineage: Bacteria > Bacteroidota > Bacteroidia > Chitinophagales > Saprospiraceae > RFSX01. The sequence continues at coordinate 6,246 of RFSX01000093.1, read as the reverse complement.
GTTTGCCGTTGTATATTGACATGCCCGTACTCAGACTGAATCCATTGCTAAAGAAAGTTTCCGTTATGAATTCATTGGTTGTAGGGTCAACGGTTCGACCGAAGTTCCAATTGAGGTTACTGTTACCGCTTAAATTAGGCATTCTCGTTTGCCTCGCTTGGCTCAAATTGATTTTAGCCCTGTCAACGGCGAGGTCCGCTTGTGCTGCGGAGATGTTGGCCTGTATAGCATGGACAACACATTTTTCAAGGGTCCAGGCATCCTGGGTATTGGAAATGCCAGGTAATAACAGCATGACAAAAAGTAAAAGGCGCATTAAATCCATTTCTTATCTATTTTCCTGTGGTCTGTACGTCGAATTTCGTTCCAAAAAACAAGCTTAGACTATATTCTTTAAATAAGCCTCCCTTTTTCTATAAAGGGGTGTAGAAATTGGATAAATAGCAGGGCATTACGGCTCTTGAAGAATTCATCAAACTAATAGGATGTCTGTTTTCAATATTGTAAAAATTAAATACTTTTGTATCCGCTTGCCAAAGTGGTGGAATTGGTAGACACGCTGGACTCAAAATCCAGTGCTGGCAACAGCGTGTGGGTTCGAGTCCCACCTTTGGTACAAAGAGAAGAGAGGAGTCAATTAAATCGGCTCCTTTTTTTAATTCGGGATAGTGGGACGAGAAGTTTATCCGCCAAAGCGGAGCGAACTCCCGAACTCAGCTTTATCCAGCGTCTGAGCCATCTTTCTGCAAATTTTACAAGTGATCTGAGATGATCAGGTCAACACAAGACTTTAATACATCCCTGAATATTGTGAGTTTTTAGCAAGCATGCGTTCGATCCGAATACTATTTTTTTAATGTGTTTTGAGCTTGGACTGAGCAACATGTTGGATCGATCTCGTGGATTAAACTCTTGCACGGCTCAATTTACTCCCATCAGCCCGTGCTTTCCCAGGACTTTGGATTGAATTTTTCAAAAACCACTATAGCATTCAGAAAGTCAATTCAATATCCCTTTATTTTGCGGTGCAATATTTGTAATAATAAGGGTAATGAAGGTAAACGAACATATAGCACAAGCGAAGGGGCAGACCCTCATATCTTTTGAAGTTCTTCCTCCACTCAAAGGGGGAGGCATGAAGGATATTTTCAATATGCTTGACCCCTTAATGGAATTCAAGCCCCCTTTCATTGATGTTACCTACCACCGCGAAGAGATTGTTTTCAATCAAAGGGAGAGCGGCTACTACGAAAAAATATCCATAAAAAAGCGCCCCGGCACGGTAGGTATTTGTGCGTCTATAATGCACAAGTATAAAGTAGATGCTGTCCCCCATCTTATTTGTGGAGGCTTTAATATTCAGGAAACGGAAGATGCCCTTATCGATCTGGCCTTTTTGGGCATAAATAATGTCTTGGCCCTGAGAGGTGATGCTCGAAATTTTGAAGACAAGTTCATTCCTGAAAAAGGAGGGCATAAATATGCTGTTGACCTGGTCAGGCAGATGGCCAATATGAACAGAGGAAAATATCTTGATGCCAATCTCGTGAATGCCGAACCAACAGAATTCTGTATTGGTGTCGCTGGCTATCCTGAAAAGCATTTTGAAGCTCCAAACTTTGATACTGACCTCAAATACCTCAAAGAAAAAATAGATGCCGGTGCCGATTATATTGTCACGCAGATGTTTTACGACAACGAAAAATATTTTCAGTTTGTAGATAAATGCAGGGCTATTGGCATTGAAGTGCCGATCATTCCTGGTCTCAAACCCATAACAAAGAAGTATCAGCTCAATAGCATACCGCGTAAGTTTTTTGTCAACCTTCCAGAAGAATTTGTTTCAGAAATGGAAAAGGCGGATACCAAAGAAGCGATTCGGGAGCTCGGTATAGAATGGTGTATCAAGCAATCCAAAGAATTGAAAGAACGAGGCGCACCAGTCTTGCACTATTACACTATGGGTGATACGGATACCATCCTCAGGATAGTCAGAGCAATAAGCTGATCCATTAATTAAGACTGTATTTCAAGTCACCGCCAATTATGGTATGCAGAACCTTGGTGTTCGTGATGTCATCATCAGGGCACTCCAGAAGGTTTTGATCCAGGACAATAATGTCTGCCAGTTTGCCTTTTTCAAGTGAACCTTTCAGGTCTTCTTCGAAAGCGCCGTAAGCAGCATCAATTGTATAGGATTTCAAAGCCTGGTCCCGACTCATTCTTTGTTCTACGAAAAACCTCAATCCATTATCAAGTCTGGTCCTGGTCACAGATGCATGAAAGTTTTCAAATGGATTGATGTTCTCAACAGGCACATCTGTTCCATTGACGATTGTCACACCTTGATCCAGAAGGGCTTTCCAGGCATAGGCGCCAATGCGAGCGCGCATGTATCCCAATCTTTTTTCAACAAAGGGTGCATCAGAAGTGCAATGTACGCCCTGCATAGATGCTATGGCCCCGGTATTTTTAAATCTTTGAATATCAGCAGGGTTCAGATGCTGCGCATGTTCGACGCGCCATCTGAGGCCCTTTTCTGATCGATTGCTGTAGGATTGTATAATATCCAGAGTTTCCTTATTTGCCCTGTCACCAATGGCATGTACACACAGTTGCATATCATTTTCGTGGCACAAAGCAGCGATCTGTTCCACATCGGATAGCTCTGTGGTATTTTGACCGTAGAAGCCGGGTTTGTCTTCGTAAGGTTCCAAAAGCCAGGCACCATGTGCACCCAGGGCTCCATCAATCTCTGACTTGATGGCTCGACAGGTATAATGATTATTGGCGAGACCTATTTTGCGGTATCTCTGAATTTGTTCCGAACTTAGATTGCCAATAGGTTCACGAAGCATGACCCAAAAGCGGATATTCAATGCCTCTTGAGCGGCCAGCTCTTCAAAATAATCCAGTTCCTTGTATTGCAATCCGGCATCCTGGAAACTCGTAATTCCGTACTTTAGACATTCCTGTTCAGCCAGGCTAAACGCTTCAAGCCATAGTTTTTTCTGTTCATTTTCATCCAGTCCGTTGAGATATTCCTGGTACAGTACACCTACAGAGTTCATTGCCCTTTCCTCAAAGACACCTATGGCTTCATTTATATCGTCCCTTACAATATGTCCGCCTTTGGGGTCAGCCATTTCCTTACTGATGCCAGCTAATTGCATGGCTTTTGCATTGGCAAACAAAGAGTGCCCGCTGGCATGAACCAGAATTACCGGGTTATCTGGACTTACAGCGCTCAAATCATCATGTCGAGGATAATCGCCAAAATGAGCAGCTGGTGTCTCAGACCATTTTTCCTGATGCCACCCGCGGCCGTAAATCCAGGCACCGCTGTCGCTTTCGGCAACTTTAAGTTTGACCTTTTCCACGATCTGTGCCCAACTTGTATCCTTCATGAAATTGAGGTTCTGGATCGTCTTTGCAAAGTTCGGAAAGTGGCCATGCCCCTCAATAAATCCTGGCATCACGAAGTTATCCCCCGCATCAATGACGGTCGTTTCAGCCCCTTTCATAGCCATAATTTTTTCAGTGCTTCCAAGAGCAATGATGCGATCACCTTTTATGGCAATAGCCTGGATGCTGTCGGCATTGGTGGCGGTATAAATATTATTGCTGGTTATGATCATATCAGCCTTGTCCTCCAGGGAGCAGGATAAGCAGATAAATATTATTGACAATAAAATGTAATATTTTCTCACGCTCGAATATTAGATTGTCAATATTAAATAAAGCAGAATACAATATGTAGCTTTGACCATAGATAATTCGAATCACGAACCGAGCAGTGAATTTTATTACGATCAAAACCCAATATTATTAAAATGCTTTCATTCAAGGAACTTGCTGCCGTATTCAACGATTATCTGGGTGGCTACTCATACCCTTCAGAACCGTCTGGTTTATATAAGCCTGTAGAGTATATAATGTCGCTCGGGGGAAAGCGCATACGGCCACTGCTTTGCCTCGCCTCTTACAATCTTTACCATAATAATGTCATGAAAGCTGCAGATGCTGCAATGGCTGTTGAAGTATTCCACAACTTTTCTCTTGTCCATGACGACCTTATGGACAATGCAGATATCCGGCGAGGTAAAGCATCTGTGCACAAGAAATATGATGACAATACAGCTATCCTGTCGGGTGATGTAATGTTGATTATGAGCTACCAGTGTTTTGAAAAATATCCAGAGAAATTTTACGAACTCAACCGCTTGTTTTCAAAAACTGCCATCGAGGTATGTGAAGGCCAACGCATGGATATGGATTTTGAAAATATGGAAAGACCCCCGATAGACGATTATATTAAAATGATCAGTCTCAAAACCTCTGTACTCATAGCCTGTGCCTTGCAAATGGGTGCTGTCATAGCTTCTGCTCCATCAAAGGACGCTGAACATTTGTATGAATTTGGCAAGAATATAGGCATTGCATTTCAGGTGCAGGATGATTTATTGGATAGTTTCGGAAAGGATGCCATGATAGGTAAGAAAGTTGGCGGAGATATTCTGCAACGCAAAAAAACCTATCTATACCTCAAGTCTTTGGATTTGCTTTCACAAGAACAAGCAATTCGTTTGAAGAATCTGTATAGCGAACAGACCCTGAGTGACGCCGAACATATCCATGAAGTAAAAACACTTTTTAAGGCAGCTCATGTCGATGTACATGCCCAGGAATTGAAGTTGGTATACCAGCAGCTAGCCATGTCTCATCTAGATGCAGTGGACGTTGAAGAGTCGAAGAAGCAGGTACTTAGATCCTTTGCAGAGAATCTTCTTGATAGGAGCTATTAATGAAGCTGCTTTATGCCATACAGGGTACCGGGAATGGTCATATCAGCAGGGCCATAGAACTGGCGCCTTACCTTATGAAAGAAGCCGATATTGACTTCCTCATAAGTGGCAAAGCGAATGAACTTGATTTTCCCTATCCTGTAAAATACAAATTTCATGGTCTGTATTTTATTTTCGGAAATAGGGGAGGCGTCAATTATTGGAAGAGTATAAGAGCATTCAGGCCACTTAAATTTATAAATGACGTATATCATCTTCCCGTCAAAGACTACGATGCAGTCGTTAATGATTTTGAACCTGTAAGCGCCTGGGCTGCAAAGATTAAGAAAACGAAATTGATTGCAGTGAGCCATCAGGCCAGCTTCAAGTCCGAAGGGGTTCCTAGACCTAAACATCGTAACAGGCCTTTTGAACTGGCTATGAAATGGTTTGCACCTTTTCAAAATGCAGCATCTACACATTACAAGAAATATGATAAAAGCATATTTCTTCCCCTTATCAGGAAAGAGTTGATGCTTGCTGATCCGCAACAGGGTGAAAAAGTCCTTGTATATCTCCCAGCATTTGCTGATGATATTTTAATAAACTATTTTTCAAGCTTGCCTGATGTGCGCTGGCAGATATTTTCCAAAAAAACCAGCAAAGCTTTCACCAAATCTAATGTAGAAGTGTTCCCGGTCGACAGATCACTATACAGCAAAGCGATTATAAATGCAAAAGCAGTTGTAATTGGATCAGGATTTCAGGGTACCTCCGAAGCGCTGTACCTTGGAAAGAAAATACTGTCTATTCCCATGTGGGATCAATATGAGCAATTATGCAATGCTGCCGCCCTGAAAGAATTTGGCGTTAGAATAGTAGAAACTATTAATGATGACTTCAGTGAAGTCCTTAGAAACTGGTTGGATAATGATCAGGCTTCTGAGTATAGTTTTGAGCCGGAACCAGAGAACATCGCTAGGCAGATACTTGAGTTAGCGAAGCCATAAGCGGCCATTATACCATTCCTGACCTATAATGGCATTTTTCCTTTCATAGAAACGGATAGCATCCTTGTTCCAGTTGAGGACCTGCCATTTTAAAAGTACACAATTTCTTGCTCGTGCCTCATCTAAAAGGGCATCCCACAGCATACCTCCTACCCCAAGACTGCGATATTCGGGTAATACGTAGAAATCCTCAAGGTATAACATAAGGCCTTTCCACGTGGAAAAGCTATCATAGTACAAGGTCATACCTATTATGCCATTATGTCCTTCCAGTTCAGCTACGTCGCATGCTATCAGTCCCGAGTCAAATGCCTTATGGTAATCTTCGAGGGAAGCGGTAACGGCATCAGGTTCTTTTTCAAACGTGGCCAGGCCTTTGACAAGCTCCATGATAGCAGGGAGATCAGCTTTAGTGCCTTTTCGAATCCGGATTGAATTTTCATTCATGGAGC
>RFSX01000092.1 GCA_009923745.1 Chitinophagia bacterium | reverse complement strand
TTATATTTCCATAAAATTTGCTTTCCGGCAAGTTGATAGCTCCTTCAAAGGTCACACCAACCAAACGAAAATCATTGAGCTTGACTAGTTCCAGATAGTCCTTGGTATCAAATATTTCAAACTTGTAAGCAAAGTCCTGTCTCTTATTCAGATTTTTAACATTCTTCTTAAGCTTGAGTTTCTTTGCCCATTTAGGATGATAATCAATAATATAATTGGAGAATGCCGGAATCAGTTGTCCAAAGTCAAACTTACCATCAATAGAAGCATTCAAAATATCAGATGTCAGCAAAAGGTTACGCGTATTATCATTACCCGGTGCCGAGCTAAAATAAACCTGATTGAAATCAAAAGTCTTTTCTCTAAACTTGATTTCAAAATCATTAAGCTCAGCCGAACCAGCTAGCTCTGCCATACTTATACCTTCCAGACTCAAGTTAAAATTACCCCTTATGTTGGTATAATCTTCAGACAGGTTGATAGCCTTCGGGTTGATGCGGCTGATATAGGCTTCAAAATCAGATTTAAAGTAATTATCGCGTATGACTATCTGTCCTTCGAAATCGATTTCAACATTTGGATCATTCACTGTAAAATAACCGTCGAATAGATTCTTTTCGAGAATTCCAGATAGCAATACATTGGTGTAGATATATTTTTTATATTCAAAGCTATTGAGGCGTGCTTCAAGATCTGTTTTTACAGTTTCAAGAGTTAAACCCTGACCGTCCTCAATCCGCGCAGAAAGTGTCGCAAGACCAAAATCATCATTTCCTGTCCACCCCTTAAGATCAAAGTTCTGCAAGGCAATTTCACCACTGTATTCAGCCTGGTTGACCCCTGGCTTCGTATTCAGCCTGGTATCCAGAACAACAGCGCCTAGTCGGCTTTCCAGCTTTCCGTAAATGACAAAATCCTTATAAAAGCCCTCTATGTCTCCTGTAAATACAATAGGTCCCAACTTGTAGAATTGCGTGGGTGCACTAAAGCCTGGGATTATTCTGCCCATTGATCTCAAGGAAGTCTCTAGGCGTGAAATGTAAAGATTCACGAGTGCTGTTTCGGGGTCAGTAATATTAGATCCGATAAGCTCCCCTTGGAATTTTACCAGATTATCTATCGTAAGATTTAAATCAGAAGCTGCAAGCTCATCAATAGTCCCAACGATATGCCCTGTAATACCTATTTTCCTTTGGGCATTGATGTTCATAAATCGAGATCCCTGAAGCTCTGGAATAAAATAAGCCAAATCAGTCATAGCCAATTTGGTGCCTTCCATCCTCCCTTCAATCCTTACATCCTTGGTGAAGTTTCGGAAATCCTGGAGAGAATCATAATTAAATATTATCTTTTCTCGGATAACACTTTTGTCCGTTTGCAAGTCGAGTCCCACAAGTTGAAGCTTCTCCTTGTTCAATTCAAAACTATCTACTTGCAAATCCGACAGCACAAGACCATTATGTTCCTCCATCGACATCGACTCAATAGATGCTTTAATATCCATACTGGGATTGATCTTGAGTTCCGAGACGACAAGGTTCAGATCGGATACATCCAGGTTATCTACATCAAGGCTGCCTGTTAATTGTTTATCAACAAGGCTGTCGGATTTGATGCGCTGAAAGGCTCCTTGGTTGATCTCGACGATCCCAACTATCAAATTCATGCCGGATTTTTTACCCCTTATAGAGTCTTTATTTGTTGCATTACCAATTTCTTCTGGTTTGATCCGTCTTGGTTGAGCTGAGCCGAGTTCCAGTATTGCGCATTCAGGCCTCAATAAGGAGACGCTGTGCAGTTCAATAGAATTACTGTTGAAATCCAGGTTCTTTACACCTATATGCCCTTCTTTTAAGCTTGCAAAAAATGACTTGCCATTTCTGTCGTCTTCAATATCAAGACGGAGGTTTCTCAAGTTTATATTTTGCAGCATAAGATCAATGGGCAGACCCCGTGAATTCCTTTTCGGCTGCTTTCCTTCTAAAAGACGATCCAGCAGTACATTAAGATTACTCATTTCGGCATCTTCTGCTGTATGTATGTTAATCCTTGCTTCAAAAATATTGAGATCTTTCAAGTGTAATTTTCTGCGTAACAAACTGACAATATTCTGTTCCAGGCTTGTTGAAAATTCACCGATATAGGCCAATGTATCAGAAGGTTGTTCTACTTCAGAAACAAGCATATGTTTGAGCACCAGACCTTTGAATATAGAAAAGTCAACTTCAGAAATTTTTACCGTGGCTCCAGTCTGATCTGACAATGAATTTCCAATTTTATTCACTATCAGTTTCTGGACAGGTCCCAAATGGATTATGCCCGGGATGGCAAGAAGAAGAATGATAAAATACAGTGGTATCCTCAGCAGCCTGCCACTAAGGGTTTGCTTTTTGCCTGCTTTTATATTATCTTTTACTTTCTCTTCCACTGACAAGATTTATCTATGCATATAACTGCATTAAAGGCAATTTATATGCGACTACAAGCTGTTTAATTATTATTTAACAGAAGCTTTTAAAGCTTCATGTAATTCTATCACTTCTTTTGCTTCTTTAACATCGTGAACTCTCAATATTTGAGCACCATTTTGCAAAGCTACCATATGCAAGGCAGAACTCCCATTTAAAGCTTCACTTGCTGTAGTTCCCAGGGTTTTATAAATCATTGACTTCCTGCTGATACCGACAAGTAATCCGGCGTCAAAAATCGAAAAAGCTGAAAGCCTGGAAAGCAATTGAAAGTTATGTTCTATAGTTTTAGCAAAGCCAAAACCCGGATCAATTATGACATCATTAACACCAGCCTTTTTAAGGCAGTCAAGTTTTATCGCTAAGAAGTCAAGCACTTCAAATACTACATCATTGTACTCTGCCTGAGACTTCATCGTATCGGGCATGCCTTTCATATGCATAAGTATATATGGCAGTTTATATTTAGCAGCAAAATCAGGTAATTCCGGATCCTGTGACCAGGCTGTTATATCATTGATAATGAATGAACCCGTCTTGAGAACTTCTTTCATGACGGCTGTCCGGTAAGTATCAATACTCAAGATAAGCTCGGGAAAAGCATCTCGAAGAGCTGATACGATGGGCATAAGCCTATCAAGTTCTTCGGTTACAGAAAGCATTTCAGCTCCTGGCCTTGACGAAAAGGCTCCTAAATCAATGATTGAAGCGCCATCCTGCAACATCGATGCCACTATTTGACAAACCTCCTCTGCATGGATTTTTCGTGATTCTGCATAAAATGAATCAGGGGTAATGTTGACAATACCCATTATTTTTGGTTTGTCAAAAACCAAGAGCTGTCCGCCTACGTTAATAGATTTCAAATTAAATACTGATTTGTGGTGTAATCTGCCTGCAATAGACGTAATATTACACTAAAATACATCGGTAATAACCACTATTTTGTGGCCATCAATATACTGCAAAAATATCGCCGAATAAACAGCCTCTTGTTGCTGGCTTTTTTCGTCCAGGTATTCCTCGGACAGAGCCTGCATATTATCCTAGAGCATCATGACACACACCAATGTCATCTTGAAGGCGGCGAGTCTCATTACCACAGTGATAATGCAGATCACAGGCATTGTGCGATATGCAGTTTCAAACTCGACTCTCTCAAAGAATTTGCGGATTCTGAGGCTCAAGACCAAAGCTCGTTAGAAAAGAGATCAGACCTCAAGAGAATCAGAAGACTCGCATCTAAAACCCTTGAATGGGACAAGTCTCCACGCGCTCCCCCGGTGAAATGAAACTGATTCAACAGTATTCCTATTCCAGGAACTGATTTATTATTTCACCAAAAAAATATTTAAAATGAAAAGTTTTAAAGCTTTATTATATATCAGTACAATCATGGGTATTGTCATGACGACATCTTGCAGCGATGATGACCCTATTATAGAAAACGAAGAAGAGTTGATAACTACGGTAATTTATCGCATGTCACCTGTTGGCGGAGGATCAGATGTAGAATTCCAGTTTAGTGATCCAGATGGAGATGGCGGTGAAGCACCAACAATATCTTCTGAAGCTCTAGCTGCAAATACCGCTTATACGGGCAGTCTTATCTTTCTGGATGAATCTGGGGAAGAAACTGAAGACATCACAGAAGAAATAGAAGAAGAAGATGAAGAACATCAAGTGTTTTTTGTCGTAACTGGAAACTCTCTTCAAATATCTTATAATGATATGGATGAGGATGGTAACCCTATTGGACTATCAACAACAGTTAACACCTCTGATGCAGGTACTGGTAATCTGACCATCATTTTAAGGCATGAACCTGTTAAGACGAATTCAGGTGTAGCTGATGGTGATCCTACAAATGCCGAAGGTGAAACAGATATTGAAGTCACATTCAATTACACAGTAGAATAGATTATTGATGAAAATCCTTCTGACGGGATTATTTTTAAATCTAGTGCATCTATTGGGAGCCCAGAATTGTGATATCACTTTACAAGGTGTAATCAAGGACAAGGCTACGGGCATTAGATTGGCATATTCAACAGTTTACCTGGAGGAAAGCGATGCGCTTTTTATTGCGGATTCGACAGGCTTGTTCAAAATTGAATCGCAATGTCCAGGTGAAAAACATTTGAATATCAGGCATCTGGCCTGTGATCCCGTCAGGATTTTCTTTACCCTAGAGAAAGATAGTTTCATTGTCATCGAAATGGAGCATCATATAGAATTGCTTGATGAAATTCAAATCCAAGGAAGAAGAGGTGAAAGCGCAACGGAACACAGCAGTTCGGTAGGGCGCCGTGAAATAGAGTCCTCCAGTCATCAGAGTTTGGCCGAACTCTCCTCTAATATTGTTGGCGTATCTGTGCTAAAAAATGGAACCAGCACTGCCAAACCTATCGTCAATGGATTATATGGCAATCGATTAAGTATCATGAACAACGGCCTTATTCAGTCAGGTCAACAATGGGGCAATGATCATGCACCGGAAATTGATCCCTTTGTAGCAAGACAGATAAGTGTTGTCAAAGGAGCTTCATCCCTGGCTTATATGGGAAATAACCTGGGAAGCGTAGTTGTCGTTGACGCAGGTCCAGTAACAAATGATCCTCATCTTCAGGGGCAAGTCAATTATATATTTAACACTAATGGAAGAGCTCATACACTCAATAGTGCCTTTGAGAAAAACGAAGGCAGTCTTTCCTGGCGTCTGAAGACAAGTTTGAAACATTCCGGAGATGCGAAAGCACCTGACTATTACTTAAAAAATACAGGACGAAGGGAATATAATGCATCACTGCAGCTTGACCATAAGTTTTCGGAATTTTGGAATTCAAGCTTGTTTGTAAGTAGCTATAATGCAGAACTGGGCATATTGCGCGGATCACACATTGGAAATCTTACAGATCTGGAGACAGCAATTGGCAGTGAACGTCCCTTTTATACAGAAGACAATTTTACAGATTCGATAGCATCTCCCAGACAGGATGTCAACCATCACCTTATCCGATTAAAATCCATCTACTTTTTCAATTCTGAAGATTTTGTAGAACTCAGTTATGGTATTCAATTAAATGAAAGGAAGGAATTCGATGTTAGAAGAAGTGGAAGAAGCGACAATCCTACTCTCAGTCTTAAGCAATATGCCCACTACACCGAAACGCGCATAGAGAAAAATGTGGCAAATGGCTGGAGAGCCAAAGCAGGCCTTCAATTTCAGTTTATAGATAATGACAATCAAGCTGGTACTGGTATCTTACCTTTAATACCCAATTACAGATCCAGGCAGCCAGGCGCTTTTTTAATTTTCCAACAAGAAAAAGCAAAGCTAAATTTAGAATTTGGCACCAGGATAGATCTCAAATCCTATGATGTCAGAAGCATTTCTCAAAGTCTACCCCGTGAGGTAATCAGAACTGAACATGAATTTTTCAATTTTGGTATTTCTGCCGGCATTAAAAGAGCATGGAGTCCTTCCATAAAATCTGCGCTGAATGCAGGACTTACTATGAGAGCTCCCGAAATAAACGAATTGTACAGCATGGGCTTGCATCAGGGTGTTAGCGGAATCGAGGAAGGATCAAACACGCTTGATTCTGAGAAATCAGCAAAGTTGACGCTGAATACAGACTGGTATATCAACGAAAGAGTTTTTCTCCAGGCTCTTGGGTACTATCAGTATATTACTGATTACATTTTTCTTGCTCCACAAGAAGAATTCAGGTTAACAATCAGAGGAGCATTCCCGGTTTTTAAATATGAACAAACCAATGCGCGGATTTGGGGAACTGACTTTCTAGGTTCTTACGAAATAAGTGATCAATTAAAGTACACCGTAAAATACGCTATCGTCAGAATCAACGATCGCTCAACAGGTTTTGGCATAATAAACACCCCGGCAGATAATATTAGCAATCTATTACGTTATGAAGCCTACAGAAATGATAGGGGCGACAGTTTCTTTTTACAGGTAGCATGGCAATATGTATTGCGCCAATCGCGTGTTGCTGAGGCCTTTGATTTTCTTGAAGCCCCTGAAGATTACAGTTTAATAAACTTAAGAGCGGGTATAGATTTCCACCTTGATCAAGGCATTATGGAATTTGAAATATATGGGGATAATATTCTTAATACGAGGTATAGAGATTATCTCAACCGCTTAAGATATTACGCCGATGATCTGGGAATTAATTTTGGAATCCGCCTGAACTGGAAATGGGGGAATTAATTAATAACTGGGTTTTCAAGTTTTTCTGCAATAGACCTAAAACC
>RFSX01000091.1 GCA_009923745.1 Chitinophagia bacterium | reverse complement strand
TATATATTGTAATTTTTTACTTTGTGTTCTATATCTTTTTTAATGGCCAGGAAAAAGCAGTCCCCTCCGAAAACTTCGCAGACATCACCCAGGAGTCAGGCAGTCGAGAACACTATCGGTTCTATTGATAAGCTGCCTACATCCCTTATGCTCAGAGTATTTGGCTTATTCCTGATGCTATCATTCCTAATCTATGGCGTGAGTCTTGATTTTGGCTTTGTACTTGACGATAAGATCGTCTTGTCGGAAAACAGCTTCACAAAAAAAGGGCTGGAGGGCATTTCTGATTTATTTGCTTACGATACTTTCCAGGGATATTTCGGGGAACAAAAAAACATACTTCAGGGCGGACGATACAGGCCACTTTCCCTGGTAAGTTTTGCCCTGGAATATCAACTCTTCGGTTTAAATCCCATGATATTCCATCTGGGCAATATCCTGATATATGCACTGAGTGTATTTGTAAGCTTCATTACCCTGCGTCGCTTGTTCAAAGAACAAAAACTAACTGGTACCGGCTTGCTTGGATCCACCGCTTTTGTTGCAGCACTTATATTCCTCATTCACCCGATTCATACCGAGGCTGTAGCCAATATCAAGGGAAGGGATGAAATTATGGCATTCCTTTTCAGTATGCTTACATTGTTCCTTTGCACTAAATTCTATGATACTAGGAAATCACAAAATCTGATTTTTGCCAGCCTGTCATTCCTTTTGGGACTCTTTTCAAAAGAAAACACCATCACCTTTTTAGCAGTAGTGCCCTTTGCAATCTTGCTATTCCGGCCAGTCATTAAATCACGCCTTATTATTATTTTGAGCAATCTGGTGATCTGTACCATCATATACCTTGCTGTACGGATCAATGCTCTTGGGTATTTGATGATTGATAATCCCTCAACGGATATCATGAACAATCCTTTTGTCAATCTTGACACCCTGGAGAAATATGGAACCATAGCTTACACTCTTCTGGTTTACCTGAAATTGAATTTTATTCCTCTAAAGTTGACGCATGACTACTATCCTTTTCATGTTCCCATTATGGGACTTGGTGATTGGCAGGTTTGGCTATCTGTTGTTCTTCATCTGGGATTGGCTGCTGCTGTATTTTATTTCTGGAAGAAAAAGCCAGTTATCAGTTTCGCTTTAGGCTTTTATATCGCTACGCTTTCTATAGTGTCCAACATCATTATAACTGTGGGCACCTTTATGAATGAACGGTTTGCATTTATGGCATCGCTAGGTATGTGTATTCTGATGGCCCTGGCTTTCCAGAAACTACGAGAGAAAAAGAAAGAAGGCTTGCCACCCAAGCTCTTGATGACTTTATTCTCCATATTTATATTAGCCTATAGCTACAAATCTTTTGATCGGGTGTTTGCCTGGGAAAATGAACTGACTCTTAATCAAGCAGCCATTAAAGTATCCAAAAACAGCGCACGGGCTAATTCATTCACTGCTACAGCTTATTTCAACAAGTATAAAGAAATTACGGATCAGAATGAAAGACAAGAACTTTTGAGCTTGGCCCGACCATATGCAGAGAGAGCTATTGAAATATTGCCAGACTATCTGAATGCCAACCTCATGATGACAGGCATTCTTGCTGAAGAATATAAATTCGACAGGGACTTGAATAAACTGCTGCTTGGATTCAAAGATGTGGCTTCCCGAAGACCGGATGTAGAATACCTCACTACCTATTTAAAGTATCTAAATGACAGTTCCAGTTCAAAGGAAGATCTTGTCAACTTTTACCTTGACTTGGGATATCGTATTCTTTACCAGGAACAAAAGAAATACAATTGGGCCATACACTACCTACTTCTGGCTGACCAGAAAGACCCCAATAACCCCCGGGTTTATACAGCACTTTACCAGTCCTATATGGCTTTTGGAAGATCGGACCTGGCCCAGAGATACAATACCTTGCCTGTACCTAAGGCTGGACAGCAATAATACATTTTGCGGTTACTGGCGCTTTATATCAGGCAAGGATATACTTTTTTCCTGCCTTGGATTTTATAATGCCCCGCAATTCAAGATTCAACAGCACAGAAGAAATAACAGTTAAACTGACGGAAGAATGCTCCAAAAGGAAATCTATGCCAGCAGGAGAATTCTTCCTGATCAGATCTACCAATTCCTTCTCATTTTCATCAAGGTCTGCAAAGAAGCTCAGCTTTTGCTGAACGGGCATTTGATCCCAGCGACAGATATAGGCTAAGTCCTCGATTTTTTGAAACATGTGCGCTTTGTGCGTCTTAATGAGATGATTGCATCCTGCTGATTTTGGATCGGACAAACGGCCCGGAAGGGCAAAAACATCTTTACTAAAAGCATTCGCATATTCAGCAGTAATAATGGATCCACCCTTAGCTGCAGATTCAACCACAATGAGAGCATCTGAAAAGGCAGCGATTATTCTATTCCGTTTGGGAAAATTTTCTCGGTCGGGTTTTGTGCCGAAAGGAAACTCGGAAATCAGGCTGCCATTACCTAATATCCTTTCCGAAAGTCCTTTATTGATTTGTGGATAGATACGGTCCAGGCCACTGCCCAAAACTGCAATGGTGGGAATACCCTGTTGAAGGGAGCGGCTGTGAGCAACAGAATCTATACCATAGGCCAGACCACTTATAACACTGCAATTGTAATCTTTCAATCGGTCAACAATATGCTCGCAATTGTGATTGCCTTCCGCACTAGGATTCCTGGTACCTACAATACCGACCATTCTTTCCGCGTTCAGATCAGCATTGCCTTTCACATACAGAATGAGCGGGCTTGACACATAGTTCTTTAGACGCAGAGGATAGTCCTTGTCCAGATAAAACAGCGCTTGGCTGTTATTTTTTTCAATCTGTTTTAAGCTTCTTTCGGCTTGCCTCATGGCATGGCCTGAAACAATTTCATTGGACCTTGCCCTCCCAATCCCCGGAATTCTGGACAGCTCTCTTTTTCCTGCTTCAAAAACCTGTTTAACACCCCCCAGATAACTAACAAGGGTTTTGGCCGTCACAGATCCAATACCCGGTATGAAAGATAATGCCAGTTTGTAAAGGAGATTATTCCCTGTCAATACAAATACTGCTTTATCATTTATGACTTAACTCTTGACAGGTAAACAATCTAGGATAGCGTTATTTTAGTTTTTTCCAACAATCATTAATGTGGTCGTCCACCATACCTGCTGCCTGCATAAAGGCATACACTATAATGGGTCCTACAAATTTGAAACCTTCTTTTTTCAGAGCTTTACTCAATTTTTCTGATGTCTCTGTAGATGCAGGCAATTGTGACACAGTATCATAGCTATTTATAATGGGTGATCCCCCCACAAACGACCAAAGGAATTCACTGAAATCTATACCACCCTTTTTCATTCTGATATAACACCTGGCATTATTGAAAACAGACTCAATTTTAAGCTTGTTACGGATTATACCTTTATTGCTCATTAAATCCTCCTTATAGTCGTCCGACATGACGGCTAATGCTGCCGGGTTCCAGTCCAGGAAAGCTTTTCGATATGATTCCATCCGAATCAGAACACTGTACCAGCTAAGACCAGCCTGAGCTCCTTCAAGGTTTAGAAATTCAAAAAGCCTGATGGCATCTTTTTCAGGAACACCCCATACTTCATCATGATAT
The DNA here is from genome assembly GCA_009923745.1 of Chitinophagia bacterium. Classification (GTDB taxonomy): domain Bacteria; phylum Bacteroidota; class Bacteroidia; order Chitinophagales; family Saprospiraceae; genus RFSX01. The sequence continues at coordinate 3,159 of RFSX01000091.1, read as the reverse complement.
GTCATGTAGATATCATCTTTCAGGCACCAGTCACATCGTATTTTTTCCATTCCGGTATTTTAAGGAAGGTTAACACATATTAAAAAAAATATTAATATGTATATTGTAAAACATCATTAAATATCGCTGCAGTGACATTTTGTACGCCCTTTTTAAGTAGTGGTTAACAGTAATAATGAACTGAAAACTCTATTTTTGATCCAAATTATTCAAATTAAAATATTATGAAAGCCTTATTAAGTATAGCATTTACAATCCTTTTATCGGCTGCATTTTCAACAACCGAGCTCATGGCACAAGATGACGCCTCCATTAAATGGATGAGCTGGGAAGAAGCTGTAAAAGCCAATGAAGAAGCACCTAAAAAGATTTTTATAGATGTTTACACTGACTGGTGCGGATGGTGTAAAAGAATGGACAGCAGTACTTTTAAAGATCCAAAGATCATAAAAGAGCTTAACGATAACTTCTATTCCGTAAAATTCAATGCTGAGCAGAAAGAACAGATTGATTTTAACGGTAACGCATTCAACTTTGTAGATGCAGGTCGAAGAGGATATCACCAATTGGCTTATTCTCTTCTTGACGGAAGAATGGCCTACCCTGCTTTTGTGATGCTTAATGAAAACTTTGAAAGAGTGATGCTTTCACCTGGTTACAAACAAGTAGACCAGTTGATCAAAGAGTTGACTTTTACAAGTACAGAAGCCTATAAAAAAGTGAGCTGGGACCAATACAAAGGTTCATAATCATTTGATGATATATTAAAAAAAGCCTGCAGCTTCACTTGCAGGCTTTTTTTTGCGTATATCTTGACCGTATAAGCATCTTTGAAGACCGGTTTAAGCGCTATCTCAATTTGAAATCAATGATGATATCACCACATTGCTCTGCAATATGACTTTTTGAAAACCTATATTTTGAAGCACTTTGTTCAGCGAGGGTGATCAAATGTGCATCTGTCGTTGTAGAGCCCTTCTGCTTGTATTTGGCATTTGCAACATGACCTTCCTTGTTGACACAAATATTGATAACTACCCTGCCGGTCTTTTGGGTGTTGTCCCGGATCTGCGGTGCATATAAAAGTTCACGCTCACCCAATCCATTACCAACTCGGCCTTTGCCTGTACTTAAATTATCCAGAACACTGGAATCAGGCTGCCCTTCAGGATTTCCAGCACTCGTATTATCATCCTGATCTCCCGTACTGAACATACTGCTGAATTTAGACTTTGCCTGCTTCTGTGCCTCTTGACGCTTGCGCTCTTCTTCCAATCGTTTCTGCTCAGCTTCAGCCTCCTTTCGAGCCTCATCGGCCTTAGGTATCTCTTCCTTCTTTTTCAATTCATCTTGCCTCGACTTTTCCAAATCGGCAGCTGTAACGACAGACTTTTCTTCTACTGTCTTTGATACAATCTCAGCTTTGACTCTAGCAAGTGCGGTTTCATAACAACAGTCTTCAGTATGTTTTATGGCCTTTAATCAGGTTTTGGCAAACTAACATAATCCATTGACTGTCTGGCAATTAGCAATAAATAAGTAGATATTATCTAAATGCCTGGTATTCAGTGTACAATAATCAAACCAATTTTATAATATATACTATTTGGGGTCGGTCATGATGGCATCGATCTGGTATCGGTAAGCGATATCCAGGATGGCCACTACCCTTTCGTTGGCAACATTATCATCCGGAATGACGACGAGAGAAAACTTGCCACGTTCACGCACAGTTTTACGAACCGCTTTTTCAATTCCCAACAAGCTAGCCTTACTGCCATTGAGGTAATAATTTCCTTTTCGCGTAATTTTTATTTCAGTAGGCAGGTATTTGGGCTGGTTAGTTATCGTTTTTGACTTGCCAGGCATTCTGAGGTTCAATGCATTGGGTACAACCATTGATGAAGTGAGCATGAAAAATATCAACAAAAGGAAAATGATGTCCGTCAGAGAGGACATATTGAATTGTGCATTTACCTTTGTTCTTTTTTTAAGCCCCATATGAATATCAACTTTTAACCGGCTGGGTCGCTATATGCGCTTTTATGCCCAGGTTCTTAGCAATTACGATTACATCATTAATTTTTCTCCAGGGCACTCCGACTTCTGCTACAATGGATATAGATGCATTTTCCTTATTGGTCATTTGTCCAAGCTCTCCATTAACTCTAGACTGAAGGGAAGAACCGGATACGGGCTTTCCGTTAAAACTCATCTTGCCGTCCTGGCTCATCATGACAATCAGATCGCTTGGAGCCACTGTCTTACTGTTTGATTCTGCCAATTGGACATTGATCTGAACCATCGAAGAGGTAAGCATGAAGAATATCAGCAATAGAAAGATGATGTCCGTCAAGGAGGACATACTGAATTCAGCACTGATTTTATTTCTCTTCTTCATCAGCTATTATAAATCATGCAGTGGGCTCCTGCAATAAATCCATGAACTCCATTGCTGTGGCTTCCATCTTATTTATCACCTTGTCAACCAGAGACACCAGGTAATTGTATCCCACAAAGGAGAATATACCGATGAACAAACCAAAGGCGGTGGTAATAAGTGCAGTATAAATTCCGCCCGCCAGAACATCCGGTGTTACATTTTGCTCGCTCGCCATTTTATAGAATGCGAGGATCATACCTGTTACAGTACCGAAAAATCCAATCATAGGCGCTGCTCCTGAAATACTTGCCAGAGATGACAGGTTTTTTTCCAATTTGAAAATTTCAAGATTACCCACATTTTCTATCGCCGCGTCGATATCGCGTAGTGGTTTCCCAATTCGGGCTATTCCTTTTTCGACCATTCGGGCATAAGGAGAATTAACATTGGCCAACATGGCTTTAGCACCGGCTATATTACCCGAGGTAACTGCTGCCCTGATATTATTCATGAAACTCTCATCAATTTTGACAGCTTTCTGGATGGTAAAATACCTTTCCAGGTAAATATAAACCGCCAGGATGGATAAGATCAGGAGCACTACATTGATGGCTATTCCCAATGGCCCTCCTTTTGTAATAATGTCCAAAATATTTTGCGTCACTTTTGCTTCAGTGTCCGCTTGCAAGAATATTGTCAAAAAGTACATGCAGTCGATTTAATATTTTGTTTAACGATGACGATACCCAAGAAAGTATCAAAGTAACAAATTTAAA
>RFSX01000010.1 GCA_009923745.1 Chitinophagia bacterium | reverse complement strand
AGCATGGGTATTTCGATAAAAATGATCAAAATACAAGCCATTATTAAAAATTTAAATGTCATATAATTAATTGGCAAGTCGATTTATTCAAGCCGCTAATTATTCCCTAATAAGTTCGAAAGTGCTCAAGTATTTTAGTGTACTTATTGAAAAGAAAACTTTGATCAAAATAGGTATTTCAACGGGAACTAGTCCACAGTTGTTTTATAAATTGATTGCAGATTTTCTAAAGGAATTTCCGGAGAATCGTGAGAAAATATTTGTCTATCAATTGGACGAATGGGGTGGTTTGTCAATTAAAGATTCATCGTCCTGTGCCTACTATATGCAAAAATACGTTGTGGATGCCTGGGACTTACGTCAGGATCAATGTCAATTTATAGATGGATCAAGGTTGTTTGATAAATGCTATATTCACAACTTGTCGCAAGTATATAAAAATGTTTCTTTGGATTTAAGCATTTTGGGTTTAGGTGTGAATGCTCATATTGCTCTCAACGAACCGGGATCCGCCTATAATTCCCAATTTCGAATTATAAGCTTGTCAAATACTTCAAAAGCTCATTCGATGCTATCGGGAATGGTCAAATCGGACAAGCCAGTTTGCGGGATCACAATTGGGTTCAAGGAAATTTTAGACTCTGAAGTCTTGTATTTAATAGTAGCTGGAAAACATAAGAAAAAAGCCTATTCAGATTTTATTAATCATGTTGCAGAAGAGATTTGCCCTGCTGTAAATCTATATAGACACCCTCAGCTATTGTGTTTTATTGACAGCAGTTCTGTAAAGTAAATTCTATATTCATATATGCAATTAGATCTTCTAGACTGGATAGTCATTGGAATTTATCTCCTTATCACGACAGCAATAGGATTTTGGTTTACTTCTCGAGCTGGCAAAAGCATGGAGGATTACTTTCTCGCTGGAAGAAGTCTTCCATGGTGGATTGCAGGTACTTCAATAGCTGCTACGTGGTTCGCTACAGATGCCCCGCTAGCTGCTGCATCACTCGTCAGGCAACATGGTATTTTTGGGAATTGGTTATGGTGGTATGAGGCAGGTGGCTTGATGTTATTGGTGTTTTTCTTTGCCAAATACTGGAGACGGAGTAATATCATGACTGATGCTGAGTTGATGGAAATTCGCTATTCAGGTAATGCGGCTGGGTTTCTTAGGGTATTTTCCGCTATCTATAATGGCATTATCAAGAATTGTGTAATTATGGGGTGGGTAATGTTAGCCATGGTGAAGTTTGCACAGGTACTTCTTGGATGGGATGCTAGCCTTACGCTTGGAATATGTGTATCTATTGCAGTTGTATATACCTTTGCATCAGGATTATGGGGAGTAGTTAGTACTGATATGTTCCAGTTTTGTACTGGAATTATTGGCTCTGTAATATTAGCAGTTATTGTCCTTAATACTCTTGGAGGTCCAGCCGGAATGGTGGATAATATCAGTAAGTTAAGCGATACACCAGAGGGTGTAATGGATATCTTGCCAAGTACTAAACATACAAGTCCTTTAGAGTTTGTTTCCTATCTCTGCTTGATATTTGTCCTATGGTCACGAAGTGGGCATGACGGATATAGTGCACAGCGTTTGTTTGCTACACGTTCAGATAAACATGCGGTACTTGCTAGTTTTTTATGGGGATTTCTTGGGATTACTGTGATGACATGGCCTTGGATCATAGTAGGTCTGGGTTCTCTTGTGATTTTTCCTGTCTCTGAGGCTTCCGCAGCCTTGTCTGCAGATCCGGAATTAGCTTATCCAATGATGCTATCCGAACTTATGCCTGTAGGTTTGAAAGGTATGCTTGTTGCATCATTTCTTGCAGCATTCATGAGTACTATGGATACGCACCTGTGTTGGGGAGGATCATATATGGTCAACGACATATATAAGCGATTTTTCCGCAAAAATGACTCTGAAGAACACTATGTCCTTGCGTCAAGAGTTTCAATTCTTTTTCTTGCTGGCTTAGCGACTATTACAGCGTATTATATGGACTCTATTGAACGGGCGTGGATATATATTATAGATCTTACTGCTGGTATGGCGATAGTATGGGCACTTCGCTGGTATTGGTGGAGGGTGAATGCGTGGGCGGAGTTATCTGCAATGATATCTTCACTTATACTTGCAAATGGAGGCTTTATAATTTCTGGCCTTTATTCATTTGGCCTGTTGAGTGATAAATGGTACGACAGTATTAATATGTATTATACAACAGATTATAATATGATTAGGGCTGTATTTATCCTTTTGATAAGTACGGTAATATGGATATCTATTGTTTTTATAACTGATGCTACTGACCGTAAAGTACTTTCAAAATTCTACAGAAAAGTACAACCATCTGGATGGTGGGGCCCCATCGCAGCCGATAATCTTGATGTGTCAACCGGTCCATCTGGATGGCACAAATGGAAAGGATGGTTTTCAGGTGTTGTATTTGTTTACAGCAGTCTATTGGGAATAGGATATTTGGTGACAGCACGATATCTTATGGGTCTTTCTTTTTTATTTGCTAGCCTGCTTTCACTTTATATATTGATTAAGCAATTTGATATCAATTCATCAAAAATCAAAAATTTATGAGTCTTAGAATTGTTCTTATAGGGGCTGGTAGCAAGGAGTTTGGACCTGCTACCACCAGAGATGTGATGCTGAGTGATATCCTAGCAGGAAGAAATATCCATTTGGTATTAATGGATATAAACCCTGTTGAGTTGGAAAACCACCAGAAATATGCAGTGGAGATAGCCGAAAAGCTGAATCGTAATATAATAGTTAGTCATACAACAAGTCTGGAAAAGGCTCTGGAGGGTGCGGATTTTGTAATTACGGCTATTGAAATAAAACGTTATTACTACTGGTCTCAGGATTTTCATATTCCCCGAAAGTATGGGTTTAAACAGATTTATGGCGAAAACGGGGGTATTGGAGGAATTTTTCACGCACTTAGGAATTTTGGTCCGACCCATAAAATTGTGACTGCAATGGAGCAAATCTGTCCAAATGCTATGTTGTTAAATTATACGAATCCATTAACAAAATTATCTGAGCTTATCTCCAGAATAAGCTCGATAAAATTTGTTGGGCTTTGTCATGGGGTATTTCAGGGAAAAACTCAATTAGCTGCTTTGCTTGACCGTGATGTTCATTCTTTTAATGCTGAAGCATCAGGCATTAATCATTTCAGCTGGTTTCATAGTATAACAGATTCAGATGGAAATGATCTGTATCCTGAACTAAAAGAAAGGGAATCAAAGGCTCATTTGTTATCTGATTGGGATGAAATTGCTTTAAGCAGAGTATTACTAAGGGTATATGGTTTGTATCCTTCACCAGGGGCAAACCACATAGGTGAATATGTGAGGTGGGCTTCCGGTTTTCTTGCTAGCCAGCAATTACAATATTATTATGATCCCCTTGAGGGAGATCCATGGATTAATAAAGAAATTCCAACCTATTTATATAATCTAAATGTAAGAGCTACAGAGATTCCATTTGATAAGAGCCTTACCAATAATGCTTTGTACCCTCATGATAATAAAAAGAATTCTGAAGAAATATGTGGATCTGGCGAATTGGCTATACCCATAATTGAGGGTATCTCTGAAGGCCACGAACAATATCTTGATGCTGTCAACTTACCGAATAAGAATCTACTTGTTCCTGGATTGCCGAAGGATGCAATTGTAGAAGTGCCTGCATTTGTTTCTTCGCGTGGTATCGAAGCCAAGTCTATGCCGACTTTGCCAACAGGAGTTCTGGGATTTCTTCATATTCAATGCAGTATTAACAAACTTCTTGTAGAAGCATATCTTGAAAAATCACGACTTAAATTGTTACAAGCTGTGTTATTGGATCCTACGGTTGATTCTTACAGTAATGCTGTCATGTGTGTCAATGAAATGTGTGATCGTCAGGCTGATGTTCTCCCTGAATTAAAATGGTAAGTTGGATTGTGGTGATATAAAATATTGTGCAATAGGTCATGTGTGTATGGATAAAGTCGGCGAAAAGAATTATATACCTGGGGGGTCAGCTGCTTATGCATCGTTATTGGCGCATAAACTGGGTTGCAAAGTCAGTATAAAGACATCCTATGGACCTGATTTCCCTTTTGTTTCAATCTTTGATGACATTGAGATTGGTAATTCAGGTTCTGAACGAACTACAATTTTTTGTAACGACTATAATCATGAAGTCCGAAGGCAATTTCTGCTTCAGGAGGCGGAAAAAATTCAAGTTGATTCTGATCTTTTGGATTTTAATGAATTTGACATAGTTCATTTTTGTCCAATTGCTGATGAGTTTTCAGCTCGGCTAATCTCAATGGTTAGCTCTAAGGTATTTAAACTTGTGACTCCGCAGGGTTGGCTTAGAAAGAAAAACCAAGATATGAGTATAAGCTCCAAATCTATGGATTGGTCAATGCTTGCACATGCGGATATAGTAGTTATGAGCAGAGAGGATTTGGAAGATCAGAATATATTTCAACAGCTAGTTACTTCTAGGGTTAAGTGTCTTGCAGTAACAATGGGGAATGATGGAGTAAGGGTATACAGCAAAAAAAATATAAAGCATTACCCGGCAATACCTTCCAAGCCGGTGGATACTACTGGAGCAGGTGATATTTTTGCAACAGCTTTGGCCTTAGCTTACTATACTAGTGGAAATCTTGACAAAAGCGTAGAGTATGCTCAAAAACTAGCGTCAGATAGTGTAAGATATCGAGGTCTGGATTTCATTACGAATTTAGATACATTCAGATATGAATAAAAGCTTTGATTTGACTTTTGTGACTGCAAGGCTTTTATTGAAACCCTGTACTACTGAAGATGCTGATCTTGTTCTTGCATTATTAAACTCAGCTTTGTTTATTCAATTTGTAGGAGATCGAAATGTCAGGGATTTAGAAGCCGCCAAGCAGTATATCCGGGAACGAATGTTGCCTCAAATGAACCGAATGGGATTCGGTAATTACATCATTATCCGAAAATCCGACAGCATGAAATTAGGAACTTGCGGCTTATTTGACAGACCGGGCTTGGAAGGTATCGATATCGGTTTCGGCTTATTGGAACCATATCACGGGAAGGGTTATGGCTATGAAGCTTCCGTATGCATACGGAATGCTGCTTTTGAATTATTTGGAATTAAATTGCTTAGAGGGGTTACCGTAAAAGAAAACAAAGCCTCTCGTGGATTATTGGAAAAATTGGGTATGCACTATGTCCAAGACGTCAGGCTTCCAGGGGACACAGTCGATTTGATGCTCTACGAGTTAAGCTTCGAAACATTTAAAGGCATATAATTATTCCTCCGTCATATCATCTGATTTCTCAAGAGACTTTAGCTATATTTAGGAAAAAGGCTATTGGAAATAATACTGGTATCTCTGGCTGCTTTTTTGGCTGCTATCCTGACTTTCTTTTCAGGATTTGGATTGGGTACTATCCTGACGCCTGTATTCCTGATTTTCTTTCCTGTAGACCTGGCTATTGCTCTGACAGGTATCGTGCATTTTTGCAATAATATCTTCAAGTTGTTTTTAGTTGGTAAAAATGCAAGGCTATCAGTCTTATTAAGATTTGGTATCCCTGCTGTATGTGCAGCGGCTCTAGGGGCTTGGGTTTTATTGCGATTGCCAATTCAGACCACATTGTATGCTTACGATTTGTATGACCATAACTATGATGTTTCACCTGTTGAATTTGTTATCGCTTTGTTCCTATTGATTTTTGCTGTATTTGATTTGCATCCGGGGCTTAGGAATATACATTTCGATAAGTCAAAGCTTGTTATCGGTGGCTTACTGAGTGGATTTTTTGGTGGCTTATCAGGGCATCAGGGTGCTCTCCGCTCCGCTTTTTTAATAAAGTCGGGTTTGTCTAAAGAAGCCTTTATCGGTACAGCTGTAGTTATTTCTAGTTGTGTGGATTTTTCCAGATTGATGGTTTATTCTACGCGATTCATGGATGCTTCTCTTTTAGAGTACAAAGGCTTGATGATTAGCGCTACTATAAGTGCTGTGACGGGGGCATATATCGGCAATACTATGTTGAAAAAGCTCACTTTAGCTTTTATCCGGCATTTTGTAGCTGTTCTTTTAATTGTCTTATCCCTGGCTTTGGGATTGGGCTTTTTGTGATGTATCCAAATAAACGGAGATACGAATATTAGTTTTCTGAGTTTTCCATTTCCTGCAATTCCGACAACAGACATAAAGGCTGAAGCTAATACTAACATGGAAATAATACTAATCGCTGATGTAGGTCTTGGTCTCTTGCGAGAACTCAATCAATTCGTAAGCCTCAGAAACCTTAAAGACTGACGGAAGGATATTTATGATCTGGTAAGGCGATAAAAAAGAACTCTTATCCTCAAGGATTGTAAATAATCAGTATAGTCCTATTTTTACAAGCAAACAAGGCCGTTGGCAGAGATTCTAAAAGATATAAATTTGGCAGCCCGGGCTATCCGGGAAGGAAAGCTTGTGGCATTTCCGACCGAAACCGTCTACGGGCTTGGAGCGGATGCTCTTAATCCCATTGCTGTTGCCCGAATCTTTGAACTTAAGGAGCGTCCCAGTTTTGACCCTTTGATTGTGCATATATCCAATCTGTCTGCATTGTACAAACTGACAGATGATCCCAATCCATACATAAGTATTCTTGCCCAAAAATTCTGGCCAGGGCCATTGACCATGGTCCTTAAAAAGTCGAAACTGGTTCCGGATATTGTGACTTCCGGACTGGATACAGTAGGGATACGCATGCCGGATTCAGACATTGCTTTGCAACTTATTAAAACATCAAATTGTCCCATAGCTGCACCCAGTGCCAATAAATTCGGAAAGTTGAGTCCTACGAAGGCAGAGCATGTGATTGGTCATTTATCTGATGTAGATTATGTCATTGATGGAGGCCAAACAACTGTCGGTATTGAATCAACGATCATAGCACTTTCGGAAAATGGTTTTCGTTTATTAAGGCCGGGTGTTATAACACGAGGGGACATTGAACGCTATGTGCCTTATGATGAAACTCATGAGGAAGGGGATGGCGTTGCGGCTCCTGGAATGATGGACGCGCACTACAGCCCGGAAAAGCCTTTGTTCCTTCTTTCAGATGTTGAAGGATTAAAACTTCAAGCTCAAAGAGGTATTTACATTCAGTTCAGGAATGCGCCTCCACCAGGCTTTGATAAGGTGCTCGAAATGGCTCCGGGTGGTGATCTGAAAAAATATGCTGTCAGGATGTTTTCAGTCATCCATGATTTGCAATTAAGAAATATCGACTTTATACTTGTTGAGGATTTGCCGGAAGAAGGTGTAGGTATTGCCATCATGGACCGCCTGCGCAAAGCCAGCTTCAATCATAAAGCCAGTGTGTCACGATTTTTACATAAGTGATGATTCCTTTTTGTTGTATGAGAATATCTACAACAGTTTTATGCACAAGCTTTTTGAAACCCAGAATGATTTTTTGGATGAGGTAAAGGAAGGTGCCGATGAGGCAGCCATGAAAAAGTGGAATGACTCAATCAAACAATATCTCGACATTGATAATCTGCAGGAGTGTAACTTATTCCAGGAGGAGTGAGAACGCTAAAGCCAGCGTCCATTAGTCATAACACCCTTCTCCTTCTTCAGCAAGCAGTATTTTAAGTCCAAAAGTCCCCCAACTCGTGCGTTGTGCCTGCAATAAATTAAACTCAGCAGTTCTCGTATTGACAGAAAAGTTGATTTCTACTTTCTTAAAGGCTTGTAGTTTTATGCCTGCATACGCTTCGTAAATAACTCTTTTGGTATCTGAAAAAGAGATATAGTGATCATCGCCCCATCCAAACCAACCACTAAGATGGGCATTGTAAAGTACAAGCCTTGCAATTGCTCCAGCCGATATGGCCAAGGAAAGGTGTTCGTTGTTGACAAGCAATACTCCCGGGTTGTGGGTATCTGTATAGCTTAAATTATCGACCATTTTTTCTACGTTCATGACCTTTCCAATGTCAAAGCCCAGTCCGAGATGGGTATAATATCCAAGGCTTAACTCAGGCCTGACTTGCAGTGCAAGCTTTTTTACAGGCCTCCAGATAACGGCTTCTGCAGCAAGCTGATACATGAACACGGGCATAAGACTCCTGTTCACCTGCCCCACAGCATATTCCTTGGATCCATCCTGTTCCCACAAGTTGCCATCAGGCCTGTGTGCGCCAAATAGATTTTCAACAGATTTGACCAGGCCCAAACTCGCAAAACCGAAAGTGAATGAGCTGTTGATAGCCATATCGAGGCGTCTTGCCGAGTGTACGAACAATTTATTCCCTTCGATACGTCGTGTGCTTCTGAAACCGGTAAAAGACGAAAATGGCCTGTCCTGAAAATGGCTGTATCCAGCGAGTGTGTCTTCGGCAAAGTCTGGAATTTGGTCAGATATGTGTTGTGGGCTGAACCCAACGACGGTGAAGACAAAATTATGTGATTTGCGTTCCTGTCTGAATCCGATATTATACAGAATTTTGTCAAGCAAGAATCCATCTATTTTTTCTCTTACAAAAGGCAAGGCAAGGTAGGGGTGATTGGCCAGGGCGCCATAAAAGCCTAGACGCAACGCTACCGTGTAGTTATCACTTAATGTGGTACTATCCCTGAGGAAGTCGGCGAAGTAATCCTGGTCGATTGACAATTCAAAGCCGGTTAAGTCATATTCCTGTGCTTCGACAGGCTTTTGGAGGGCTGCAACAATAAGAAATAACAGAAGGTATCTTTTATTCATCCGGCGAATCTAATAAATTGATCAGGAATAGACTTTTCATTGACACAAATTAAAGCGTAAAATGTCTATCTGTGTTGTCTTAATGTGGAAGCTTATTCAATTTTATATAAAACAAAATCAACTACTCAAAAGCTGGAAATGTCTTAAGTGTTACATTGTCAGTCACTTAGCTTGATTTATGTTGTTTTTTTCTTTACATTAATTCTTTAGTCTTTGGCAAAATATCGGAATTATGAATGATATAAGGATAAGCAGAGAAGGACAGAAGGCAGGTATCAAGCAACTCATAAGCAAGTTCAGGGCAGAGATGCCTCCTATTGGAAAAGCCCGAAGATTCAATCGTATGGAAAGGAGGAGAGCGCTCATGAATCTGGTCCGAAAATTATCCAGACACCAGTACAAATAGTCGGTTCATTGCCGAGTTCGATTAAATCCTGATCTGTTTAAAACATTTTCACATCTGCTAAGCGATTGGAATATATTTGCATGTTTATACATGTATTGTGACTGCTAAAACCAAGTACCATCCATTCAGGACCAACGTCAAATTGGCTCTCCCTTTGATAGCTGGTCAGCTGGGTCAGGTGTTTGTGATGTTGGCTGATAATATTATGGTGGGGCAGCTAGGTACCGTAGCACTGGCAGGTATTTCCTTGGGTATTGCCATCTTTGCATTTGTTTTTGTCATAGGCATGGGTCTGGGTTTTGCACTTCCGCCATTGGTAGCAGAAGCCTATGGCAAGAGAGATATCAAAAGTATAAAGGAACCACTCTTTAACAGTATGCTGATTAATATCGGATACGCTTTAGTGGTGATACTCCTGTTTGAATTATTTGCGCCATTGATGTATCACCTGGGACAGGAAAAAGATATTGTCGCTGTTGCCATGCCTTATTTGCGTCTTTCGATTTATTCTATGCTGCCCTTTATGTTTTTCCAGGTTCTTCGTTCATTAAGTGATGGAAAAGGCAGCACCTCGATTGCTATGAAGTCACTTTTAGTAGCCAATATGTTTAATATTCTGTGTAATTATATACTGATTTTTGGAAAGCTGGGATTTCCTGCTATGGGTGTTGAAGGTGCTGCCTTGAGTTCTTTGCTGGCGCGTTGTGTAATGGTTCTAGTCTGGTTCGTCTTGATATGGGAGTCAAAGGAATTTATGGCTCAGTTTTCTGGCTGGACCTTAAAACTGGCTTCGACTAAAATGAGCAGTAAGATATTTCGTTTAGGCATCGCAACATCATTTCAAATGCTGTTCGAAGTTTCTATTTTTTCAGGCTCTACACTTATGATGGGACGCATTGGGGAGACTGCTTTGGCAGCTCACCAGATTGCTTTAAATATAGTATCAGTCAGCTTTATGTTTACAAGTGGCTTTGCATTAGCGGCTACAATAAGGGTAGGTCAGCACTTTGGTAATAGAGATTCTGTCGGCGTGAAGGAAGCAGGTGTGGCAGCATTGTCCATGTCGGCCCTGTTTATGCTGTTTTCAGCAGTGTTATTATTCCTGCTCAGATATTTTTTGCCATCCCTGTATATAAATGAAATCGAAGTTATTCAACTGGCTGCCAGTATGCTCTTGTTTGCTGCGGTATTTCAAATTCCTGATGGCGTTCAGGTCAGTGCTATTGGTGCATTGCGAGGTGTTCAGGATGTAAAAGTGCCAGCCATACTGACTTTTATTGCCTATATACTTATAGGTCTTCCGACTGGATACTTTTTAGCCTTTGTTCTGGAGTTTTCCTATGCTGGAATATGGCTGGGCCTGCTAACAGGACTTAGCCTTTCGGCACTTTTTAACACAATTCGTTTTTTCAGAATTCAGAGATATATTTTCCCCGGAATTTAGGGTGTCATGCTTCGAGTTTAAAACCTCCATAACAATTCCATAATAATTTGAATTATATTAGAAGCGTATAATTCTGATAAAAAGATTATATAAGTACGAGTCGAAAAAATAAACTGATCTTTAATTCTTTATTACAAGAATTATCGGGTTATGGCTCAGACTCATAAGTTAATATCAAACCCGACCACAATGCCAGAAAAGCCAATTATTTGGAGAGGAATCATAGGGTTCATACTCGGTGTAGCTCTCGTTTTTCTTGCTTTAAAGTTTAAGGACAGGATTGTTGCTTCCAAAAAACAGCCTGCCATTAAAGTCGAGAAACAAGTCAAAAAAGTTATTACAGATACGGTTCGGAATTCAAGTATTCCTGTAGAGATCATCGAAAAGGGGACACTGCAGGCACTGCGTAAGGTAGAATTGTATTCTGAAGTCCAGGGTATCATGAAGCCTGGCCAAAAGCTCTTCAAACCTGGCCAATCCTACAGAGAGGGTGAATGGATTCTTGAAATTGATGATTCAGAGTTTTTAAGCAGTCTGAAGGCAGAAAGATCTGTCATTTATAATCAAATCGCTCAGGCTATGCCGGATATACGACTCGACTATCCGGAGCACTATGAAAAGTGGTCTGCATATCTTGGTCGGTTCGATGTAAATACCGATGTTCCGCTATTACCGTCTTTTGATGAGGATAAGGAACGATTTTTCATCAACAGTAAAGGAATAGTCACGAGTTACTACAAGATTCGAAATCTTGAAGAGCGATTGAAAAAGTTCCGCATAAAGGCACCATTTTATTGTCTGTTGACCGAAGCCATGGTTTTTCCGGGAGCCCTGGTGCGGCCTGGACAAAAACTTGGTGAGATCATCAGCCCAGCAGTATACGAAATGGCCGTTAGTGTTGATGCCAGCTACATAAATTATATCCAGACAGACCAGCAAGTTAAATTGCGAGATCTCGAAGCGCAGAATACCTGGACGGGTCGAGTTGTCAGGATCGATCCGGTTGTCAATACGGTGACTCAAGGCATTACAGCCTACATTGAAGTCCGTGGAAAAGGCTTGAAAGCAGGCATGTTTCTCGAAGCGATATTCAGTGGAACACCGGTGGTGAATAGTTTTGAATTATCTCGTAAGCTGCTGATCGAGAATAAGTCGACCTTCGTAGTTCGTGGTGACAGCCTTGCTCTGATACCTTTAACGATCAGCTTTTTCAAGGAAAGCACCGCTGTAGTAAGTAACCTTAAGGATGGTGATATCGTTTTGAAGAATCCTGTTCCGGGAGCCTATGACGGTATGTTGATAGAAGTTATTAACCCTTAATCTTAGTATCTGATAGCACGACCAAAATGAAGAAAATTATTTCATATTTCATCAGGTATCATGTGGCTGTTAATATTATGGTGATAGCTTTCGCCATTTTCGGAATTATGGGTGCACGGTCAATGCGTTCAAGCTTCTTTCCATTGATTGACTCAAAAATAATCACCATCCAGGTCAGTTACCCGGGAGCGTCTCCACAGGAAATAGAGGAAGGCGTTGTGTTAAAAATAGAAGAAAATCTTAAAGGTCTGCTTGGTATTGACAGGGTTACTTCTATTTCCAGAGAAAATTCGGGTACAATAACAGTTGAGATTTTAAAGGGTTATGACATCAATGTGATTCTTTCAGAGGTCAAGAATGCTGTTGACAGGGTGCCTTCTTATCCAGGAGGAATGGAACCTCTTGTAGTAAGTAAGCAGGAAAGTGTCAGGGAAACCATTTCTTTTGTTGTTACCGGAAAAAATATACCTCTTCGCACCTTGAAACAAATTGCGCGCAATGTTGAAAATGACTTGTTGCGTATGGATGGCATATCGAAAGTTGAACTTACTGGATTCCCTCTGGAAGAAATTGAAATAGCTGTTGATGAAAAGGATTTGCTTGCCTATCAGCTAAGTATTGAGGAAGTTGCAGCAGCTGTTGCCAGTGAAAACCTTTTGACAACGGGTGGTAATATCAAAACGGATATTGAAGAGTACCTGATTCGGGCAAGCAGTCGGTCCTATTTTGCAGATGAGTTAGATTATGTTATTGTCAAGACGAATATTGATGGAAGTGTTGTTTATCTAAAAGATTTAGCAGAAGTAAGGGATATTTTCAGAGATATACCTGATGTCAATTATTTCAACGGCGAACTGTCTGTTAATGTAGCAGTGAGCAATACCAATATCGAGGATCTTATAAGTTCTGCCGATAAAGTCAAAGCCTACATTGAGGAATTCAACAGCAAGTATACCAATGTGCAATTGCATGTTGTCAGCGACTCAAGTATTACCTTGGTACAGCGTACCGAGCTTTTGACTGAAAATGCTCTAATCGGTATTTTGCTTGTGTTGATTTTATTGTCCTTGTTTTTGAACACCCGACTTGCTTTTTGGGTGGCCTTTGGCTTGCCAATCAGTTTTCTTGGAATGTTTGCATTTGCGGGGCAAACAGGGATTACGATAAATGTGCTTTCTCTCTTTGGAATGATTATAGTTATTGGTATTCTTGTTGATGACGGAATCGTAATAGCGGAAAATATATTCCATCACTTTGAGAAGGGGAAAAGTCCTTTGCGAGCAGCTATAGATGGTACTATGGAAGTAATACCTCCTATCTTTTCTGCCATCGCGACGACCATGCTGGCTTTTTCAACCTTTCTCTTTCTTGATGGGCGTATAGGAGAATACTTCGGTGAAGTAGCTGTGATTGTTCTGCTAACTCTATCTGTATCCTTGATTGAAGCCCTCGTTATTTTGCCAGCTCATATTGCGCACTCTAAGGCGCTTGTCAAGGATAACGACAGGCCTAAGAAAAAGACTTTGGTGTCCAGTGTATTTGCAGGATTGCGGAAGATAAATCACTATGGAGATGAGATCATGAATTTCCTCCGGGACAGGATATTCTCAAAAGTTCTTCACTTCGTTCTCAAGAATAAATTTCTTTCATTCAGCGTGGTGTTAGCGCTGTTTATTATTACAATTGGATCAGTACAGGGTGGGATTATCAGAACCAGCTTTTTTCCGATCATTGCATCTGACAGGGTGCAGGTGACCCTTAAAATGCCTGAAGGCACTCATGTTGATATTACAGACTCACTGGCAATGGCTGTTGAAGATGCTATGTGGCAAGTGAATGCAAGCTTTAAGCCCAGACAAACGGGTGGGCAGGATATTATTGAAAACGTCATTCGACGTATTGGTCCCGGCTCAGCAAATGCTACTATTACTGCGAATTTGTTGCCCGGAGAGTTGAGGGATTTTCCATCTTTCGTGATAAGCAATGCGATCCAGGATTCTGTCGGTCAGATTTATGAAGCCGAAAGCCTTATTTATGGCTCGGGGTCTAATTTTGGAGGAAGGTCTGTTGCTGTATCCATCCTTGGTAACAACATAACTGAATTGAAAGGTGCCAAAGAAGCGTTGAAAAGGGAGCTCAATAAGCTGGCACAGCTTAAAGACATCAGTGATAATGATCCGGAGGGTATCAAAGAAATCAAGCTTGAACTAAAGAAAGAAGCATACCTGTTGGGATTGTCTACAAGGGCACTGATGAATCAGGTCAGAAATGGATTTTTTGGTTTTCAGGTACAGCGCTTTCAAAGAGGGCGTGATGAAATTAAGGTATGGGTCAGGTATGATGAAACCGGAAGGTCTACAGTCAAGAAGTTAGATGATCTTCTTGTCGCTACACCATCAGGACTTCAGGTCCCGTTGAGGGAGGTAGCAGAATATAGTATCGAAAGGGGAGACGTAGCTATTAACCACCTTGAAGGGGAGCGAGAAATCCAGGTGTCTGCTGAATTGAAGAATCCTACAGATAGTGCAACAGACATTATGGATTTGATCCGGACCCAGATATTTCCAGACATTCAGGCGAGGTATCCAAGTGTCAGGCCATTATATGAAGGCCAGAATAGGGAGGCAGGCAAATTTATAGGATCAGCCAAAGTGGTCTTCCCGATTGTCTTGATACTGATCTATATTGTCATAGCCTTCGTTTTCAGATCCTACAGTCAGCCTCTTCTATTGTTGTTTCTTGTTCCTTTCAGTATGATAGCAGTTGCATGGGGGCATTGGCTGCATGGAATGTCAATAAATATACTTTCATTGCTTGGTATTATTGCTCTTATTGGAATCATGGTCAATGACGGTCTGGTATTGATCAGTAAGTTTAATGGCAACCTCAAAAAAGGAATGCACTTTGATGATGCCCTTTATGAAGCTTCACGCTCAAGGTTCAGGGCAATCTTTTTGACTTCCCTGACAACTATTGCTGGTCTGGCCCCTCTTATCTTCGAAACAAGCCGACAAGCACAATTCCTAATTCCTATGGCTATCTCAATTGCTTATGGAATTGGCATTGCCACCGTATTGACTTTACTGGTATTGCCTATTTATCTCTCCTTTGTCAACCGGGTCAAACTCTACTGGAACTGGCTGGTCACCGGAACATGGCAAGAGGCTGAAGAGCTTGAAAGGGCAGTTAAAGAGCTCAAACACGAAAAAGATGATTGGTAGACAGATGTTGATAATGCTGGTTTTTATTTCCATGGCGCATTGTTCATATGGGCAAGAGGATTCTCTTGCGCTCACTCAGGCCATTGAATATACTCTTGAAAACAATTTTCAGATACGTATTACTCAAAATATCAGTGATATTGCTGAAAAAAACACAACTGTTTTCAATACAGGGCAATTGCCATCGGTTTTTATGGATGGTTCTGCCAATTATTCCCTGGATAATACCAATGCTAATTTTCAGGATGGGCGAACCGCAAAGGTCCGTTCTGCGCCCTCACAAGCTGTAAGGCTTTCCATGAATGTGTCATATACAATTTTCAATGGCTATCTAAGAAAATACACCATTGATCAATTAACCAAACAGTACCAGTTGACTGAATTACAGTTGAAGGCAACTATGGAAAACCTGGTAGCCCAGACTTTATCACAATATTATCGACTGGCCGCAAGTCAGAATACCCTTATGATAATGGAGGATATGATATCCTTATCCCAGAAACGGATGGAGCGCGCACAGCAGATGTTTGAATTTGGACAGGGTAGCGGTCTGAATGTTTTGAACGCTGAGGTTGATTTAAATAATGACAGTCTCAATTACATAAATGCGCGATTACAATTTGAAAATACCAGGCGACAGCTCAATAATACAATGGCTGTAGATGCTGATTCTGCATATATTGTCTCATCAGTCACTGACATGGAAGAACTTTTTGACAGAGAGACTTTGTATAGAGCGATGATGGAGAACAATACAAATCTGACTCTTGTTGATAAGGATATTCAATTAGGTAAATTGCAAATCAATCTGGCTGAAGCCAGGAGGTTACCGAGTTTTGATATAACAGGGACATATGACATTAGTTACAATAGGAATAACCCTGCTGCTTTTCTTGCTTCCCAGAGTTCGAATGGTTTGTTTATTGGCTTTACAGCCCGATGGAATGTATTTGATGGCGGCAATACAAAAACAGATATTGAAAAGGCACGATTGAATAGTCTGGGACTTGAGATGCAAAAAGAGCAAGTTATTCAGAATCTGCAGTTTGATTTTTCAAATGCCTGGGCCCAGTATGAGAGCGCACATTTTGTATTAAAGACTGCACGCAAAAACCTTGAAATCAACCAGAAGAATTATGCAAGATCTGAAGAACAATATCGCATTGGCCAGATAAATTCAATCGATTATCGTCAGGCTCAATTGAATCTGTCGAATGCAAGAGTCGAATTGAATAATGCCTATTTTCAATTGAAAATTGCTGAAGTTCAACTGCTTCTGCTGTCAGGAAATCTTTTGAATCTGGTATAAGCCGACTAGCTGTCCTGTAATCGAATTCTTTCTCATACCTTTGTGCAAATGCTTCAAATGAATCAAATAAAGCTGATTAAAAACCGATCCGATATCGGCGCAGGTACCCGTGGGTCAGACATGGGGATTGATGCCATAGAAGTAGCGGCAATCAATATGGGTAGTGACTATTTTACGCGTTTTGACTATGTTGATGTGGCCAGCCATAATGAGTCGGTCTATAATAAAGTTACTGCTGTATTTGCCAAGCGTATCGGCTTTGTCGTCGAGCAATGCAATAGGGTATGTGATGCTGTCAGCGAGAGTCTTAATGAAGGGAAGTTTCCTCTTGTCATGTCTGGAGATCACTCGTCGGCGCTCGGAACAATAAGTGGTATAAAAAAAGCCTATCCTCACAAACGCCTTGGGGTCGTGTGGATTGATGCACACGCTGATTTGCACTCGCCGTATACGACGCCATCCGGCAATGTACATGGAATGCCCCTGGCTGCTGCAATTGGAGAAGATAATACGGAGTCAGCTGTAAATGGTGTGAGTGACCATACATTAGGTATATGGAATGAACTGAAGGCAATCGGCGCGGACAGCAGAAAAGTTTTCCCTACTGATATCATATTTTTTGGAGTCCGCGATTATGAAGCCCCTGAGAAAGCAGTGATGGATAAATATGGTATCAAGAATTATACAGTGGCAGAATACCGGTATCGTGGCCCCGAGACTTGTCTAAATGAAGCCTTGGCACAACTTGATGATTGTGATTTGATTTACATATCATTTGATGTCGATAGCCTTGATTCTGACCTGGTGTCGAATGGAACGGGAACCCCTGTTTCGAAGGGTTTTGACCCTGATGAAGTCAAGAATATCATTACCGGTATTCTAAGCTGTGGCAAGGTATCCTGCCTTGAGTTTACCGAGGTCAACCCGCTTTTGGATACAAAAGGTAACAGGATGGCTGAGGTGGCTTTCGAAATCCTGGAAGACATTACGGATCACCTGTTGGTATCAGGTGAATAGGCGATGCAGGTATGAACCTGCCAATGGCGGCGAAGTTAATAAGTCGAGTATTCTCCAATTGCTTGCGGATGCTATCAAAGAAGAAATCGATGTGATCACGACAAAAAATCTTTATGAATTCGACGGTAAGCGAGGCTACGCACTGGGACAGGGGCAGTAATTTAATGCTTTTATATCGCTAGGGTAGCTCTTTAGAACTCTGAGTCAATTCATTTGATAAACGCATTCAATTATTATGTGAATGTGTATTCTGGTAATATGAGATATTACTCTGACACTCTTTTTTACGTATTTTTGGTATTTCAAAAAGTGTTTATTAAAATTTAAAACAGGATATGTCACACAGAAGATTGATAAGCATAATGCTGCTTATGATTGCGTTTGTCTACTCATGTAAAAATGCCAATCAAGCGGATCCCTTTTCACTTACAGGATTGACAGAAGAGCCAATTGGTGCAGATAATATGGCCTATAAATGGGCTCAGCTTGCATTAACGGCTACTGCCAATGACACTGAAAAATTTAAGCCGCGACCCACGATTACGTCCCGGTATCTGGGTTTGATATTTGTATCGGTGTTTGACGCTTGGTCACGCTATGATAGCCAATCAATACCCGTATACTTGAATGGGGTTGATAGAAGGCCAGAGTCAGAGCACAGTCTACGGAATAAGGAAATAGCTATAAGCTATGCAGCCTACCGTGCTATGAAGGAATACTATTACTCTGACTCTACTTTGTTTCGTGATTTTATGATTGAACTGGGTCTTGATCCGGATAACGACACTCTTGACCCAGCTACTCCCGAAGGGATTGGTAATCTCGCTGCCGTCGCTGTGATAGAAGCGCGAAAGGGCGATGGTTCAAACCAGTACGGAGAAGAAGCGGGTTCTGAAGGAAAGCCTTACTTTAATTATGTAGGTTATGAACCTATAAATTCTGTTGATGAAAATGTTAATCCTAACAGGTGGCAACCCAAGTATTTTGCCGATGGGGAAGGGGGACAATTTGCACCAAGTTGTCTGACACCATTCTGGGATAAGGTGCAGCCCATTGCACTTAAATCGGGAAACCAATTCAGGCCGGGACCACCACCTATGATCGGATCGAAGCAACTGGAAAAAGAGGTCCAGGAAGTTATAGAGATGCAAGCCAATCTTACTGATGAACAAAAAGCATTGGTTGAGTTTATGCGCGATGGTCCTCAATCTGTGCAGCAGGCTGGACACTGGCTTAAATTCGCACAGGATGTATCCCGAAGAGATAATCACAATCTCGACGAAGATGTTAAGATGTACTTCTATAACCAGGTCGTCGCTATGGATGCTTTCATAGCCTCATGGGATTCAAAAATGTTCTACGATTTTGCTAGACCTTTTGCTTTGGTGCACGAATACTATGAAGGTCAAAAGATCAAAGCCTGGGGAGGTGAAGGTCAAGATATGATGGAGATAGATGGCTCTCAATGGAGGCCATATTCTCCAGAAACATTTCTGTGTCCGCCTTTTCCAAGTTATACTTCCGGACACAGTACAATCAGTGGAGCTTGTGCCGAGGCCCTAAGATTATGGACAGGCAGTGATGAATTTGGAGAAGAAGTTACACTTGTTGCAGGCGCAATGACAGAGCCCGATAATTTAGGCGACACGGTTGTTTTAAAGTTTCCTACTTTCACGGAAACTGCAGAAATGGCCGGAATTTCAAGGGTCTATGGTGGATATCACATCCAAGCTGATAACGTCGCAGGCCTCAAGTTGGGTCGTGATGTTGCTCACGAAATCTGGGTATTCTACAAAAAACACACCGGTGAAACAGACAGAGATCAAATTTCTGAGCTTCAGTAGTTTATAAAAAGATAAAGCATTAAGAAGGCGGTATCAGAGCAATCTGGACCGCTTTTTTATTTTTATTTCATTGTGTCAAATGAATATTGCCATTGAAAAGAACTTTTTTAGAAAAAAAATGATTTTCGGATTAATTCATCAACAGATTTAAAAACTGACACATAAAAAAATGATTCATCCACATACTGAACTTCGATTCATTAGCAACGAGATCGGCCATGGTGTATTTGCCACAAAGCTTATCCCAGCAGGGACAATAACCTGGGTTCTTGACAAACTGGACAGGGTATTTACATCAACAGAATTTCAGGCTCTGGATCCTGTTTATCAGAACATTCTTGACTATTATACATTCAGAAACAACAAAGGTCAGTATGTGCTGTGCTGGGATAATGGCAGATATGTTAATCACAGCTTCAATTCAAATTGCTTAACGACAGCCTATGATTTTGAAATCGCAATCCGTGATATTCAACCTGGCGAGCAACTTACAGATGACTATGGTTATCTCAATATTACCTTACCTTTTAGAGGCATAGATGAGGGGACCAAAAGGAAGACTGTTTATCCTGATGACCTGGTGAAATATTATAAAGTATGGGATAATAAGATCAAAAAAGTGTTTCATAAAATTCCTGAATTAGAGCAGGCTCTAAGGCATATGATTCCAGAAGATCAATGGCAACTCATTTTAGATATCGCATACGGCAAAACAGAAATGGATTCCATATTGCTGAATTACTATCCTCAGAACCAATTCAATACATAAAATATAACGATAATCACTTTATATCAAAGTGCTTCAAAAGTCCCTGCATTACCGGCAATTTAAAGGAGTCCGGGCTATGTGCTATGAGTAGTCGTGATGATCGTATCTATTGGTATTATTCAATATTACAAGAGCAGCAATAACTCCAGGTACCCATCCGGCAAGGGTCAACAAAAATACAATAACAATGGATCCGCAACCTTTGTCAATAACGGCGAGAGGTGGAAAGAAAAAAGCTAATAAAACTCGTATCAGGCTCATATTTGTTTTTATTTTCCTAATGTAAAACGCATCAGTTTAAGTTTCTTGGCCTATACCAATCCAAGCAGATATTCGACAAATGATAGTATTTTATCTCCCTTTCAAACAATAAACAGAGGTTTTGGTAGTGCTACCACTCCAAAGTTACAGTGTTTTGCACCTCACTTTCTTTATAATTAGGACCCCTACGTCCCTGCATTATATTGCAGTGAAAATGATACTTCAGAAAGAACTCCCTTTGATAAAGCAGGCACATAATTTATAGACTTATATAAAGAGATGCGCAACAAACTGGGCAATGTCCCATTTATTTATCTGTCTATGAAGCCACCCATTTCCAGATGGTCCCTTTGGCCGCAGTTTCAAAAAGCTTAATACGACCTGTAATCTCGTCTATACTGGAATCAGATCAAATATATATTGCTTCTGTGGTATTCCTGTCGCTCTTTATCTCTCAGCTGTGGGATAATTTTGCTCCAGAGTTTCTAAATCGTATCGATGAAATTATTATCTTCAATATACTACAAGTATCCAATTCTTGTGTAACAGCCTGGGTACTGACAAGCTCATATCTGAAGAACTCTTGAATCAATTGTCGATGGAGGGGCAATATGAAGTAAACTATAAAGCTGAAATGGGATTAAGAGCTAAAGCCGAAAAGCTCAAGCTCTTTTCATTGCAAAAAAAAAGTGTTTCCAAAGTCCATGAATAAAAAGATGGCCATAGGGTTCTTTACGGCATTTATTTTGATCCAAAGTGGTTTAAATGCCCAACTAAGAGATACGCGAATTGGTCCTCCGGACAGCATATCGTATAATCTTTCATTTGATTTTGCTTCTACGTGGTTTTTTAAAAACAATGAATACAGTAATGACTTTACCCGAGGGTTTACCGGCATAGGGTATTTGACGCAGCCCCGATTTGCATTTGCCATTAGTGAAAAATCAGAATTGATGGCGGGCGCTTTTCTGCAGCAATATTCGGGAAGAGATGGCTATTCAAAGGTGATTCCCCTGTTCTCAATAACACAAAAGCTTGGCAGGCGTTCCGAACTCATATTTGGTCATATCAAAGGCACTTTGAATCATGAGTTGGAAGAACCGTTGCTTCGCTTTGATAGCTATTATCTTAATGCGGTCGAATATGGCTTTCAACTAAGGTCCAGATCTAAAGCTGTGCGTTATGATTTTTGGCTCAACTGGCAGGACTTTATCGAAGAAGGGGATGCTTTCCAAGAGGCCTTCCAGCTGGGTTGGACTTCTGCCTTGAGACTCACGAAAACCAAATTAAGCCTGTATTGGCCAATACAAGTTCTTGTCACCCATAGGGGTGGTGAGATAGACAGCTCTGAAGTAGGTGTTTTATCTGTATTTAACCTGCTCAGCGGCATACAGGCACGTATTGATCTGGGTTCAGACCGGAGTTTAAGCCTTGAACCTCTTTATTTTTATTTCACAGCCCCTTCAGTTCCTTTAACGGGAATAAATGCTCTTGCACTGGATAATGGCCATGCTTTGTACGTTAAATTAAGCTACAAAACAAAGGTATTCAATATTCTGGCGGGCTATTGGCAAGCGAGTAATTTTTTTGCTCCCGGCGGCGAAAGCCTCTTTCACAGTATTTCAGACTATAAATCTGATTTCACTCAAGAAAATCGTTCGATATTAAATGCAAAAATGGCCTGGAGCCCGGGAATCTTTAAGAATATGGATTTGAGTCTGAGGCTGGATTTGTATTATGATACTGAAGCTCAGCAACTTGCGCACGCTGCGGGCCTATACCTCGTTTTTAACGAAAGATTCTTTCTTAGAAACCTGTTCGATAGAAGACTATAAAGTTATAACTGCCATTATGTATGTCTCCCAATTGGCCTGTCATTTAGCTTAACTAGGATGTATGAAAGATTCTATTCAGGATGTTATGCGCTCTGTTTTTGTTGATTTTTTTAAAATTAATTTTTAAACAAGGCTATTTTTTTGCTGGATGCGATTATTTTAGGCTCTAGAGTCACACACAGTCCTTGTACAATCATGTATAGCGACAGGAAAACGTACCGAAAGCCTTTTTATTTCCGACCATTTCCCTGTATATGCCGAATTCAAAATATCCTAAAAGAAACACCTTGATGAATGATAAATATTTTGATGTCAATAAAGATTCATGGAACAGGAGACTATCTGTTCACGTAGAATCAAAGTTTTATGATAATGAATCGTTTATTCGAGGAAAGAACAGCCTTAATGAGCCAGAGTTAGATTTGTTAGGCAATGTAGATGGACTGGATCTGCTTCACTTGCAATGTCACTTTGGTCAGGACAGTATCAGTCTTTCAAGAATAGGAGCTGTAGTAACTGGAGTTGATATATCAGATATAAGCATTGCCTATGCACAGCAATTGGCTGCCAGGTGCTCGGAAAATGTTGAATTTATTTGCTCGAATGTGATCGACTACAGACCTATGAGAGATTACGATCTGGTTTTTACCAGTTATGGAACAATTATCTGGTTACCCGATCTTAAGCCCTGGGCTGAGGTGATTGCCAAAAGCCTTAAGCCCGGAGGAAAGTTTGTGATAGTTGACTTTCACCCATTTCTGTATGTTTTCGATGATGATCTTGAAAATCTCCAATATGATTATTTTAATACAGGCGCTATTGTTGAAAAAGTCTCAGGCACCTATACAGAAAACTCGACAGAAGAAGTATTTGATTCCGTCACCTGGAATCACAGTATGAGTGAGATTATTAATGCACTTATCAGTGTTGGTTTATCTGTTGAGGCATTTGACGAATATGATTTCAGCCCTTATAATTGTTTCCCAGGTATGAAGGAAGTTGCTCCAAGGAAGTATATTTTTAACCATCAAAAGATTTCTTTTCCTTTGACCTATGGTATTGTGGCAAAAAGGCCTGAGTCATAGGACTCAGACCTCTAGGTAACTACCTAATACTCATATGATGCGGGGCATAAAAAAAGAGGAAGCCAAAAACTTCCTCTGATTTAGTCAAAACACAAAAAAAATTAAGGCAGGATAACCCTGTCAACGGCGTGAATGACACCGTTGGAAGCCTGAACATCGGTAACAATAATGGATATTCTTCTTCCTCTGTTATCTACAATCTCTGCTCCGTTATCCAGATCAATAGAAAAGCCTACATTGGCCAGTGTCTCTACATCCATGTCATCGCTCAACATGGTAGAAAGTACGTTTGCGCCTCCTACAACATGGTATTTCAATACGGCATCCAAGGTTCCCGTGTCGATATCACCGAGTCCTGAAATACCCAGTTCTCCGACAAGAGCTGTGAAAGCATCATTCGTAGGTGCAAATACCGTAAATGGTCCGGCTCCTGATAGCACACTTACAAAATCAGTCGTCAGGTCTGATCGTGTCAAGGCAGCTACCAATGTAGAGAAAGTATTGTCGGCTGTGGCAAATGTAACCACTGAAGGAAGCCCGATAACTTCATTTACAACATGCACGATACCGTTATCTGCTGCGATATCAGCTTGTGTTACCTGGCTTGTGCCATTCAATGTCACACCATTTGTGGTATTTACATACATATTGATGTTGTTGCCGCTTGTAGCTTCTGTTGCTGCTGTTTCTATGTAACCCGTCGTCAATTGCGAAGAGCTTACGGATCCTGATACCACATGGTTCAGTAGAACACTGCTCAATACATCTACAGGAATGTCTTCCAGGCTGTTGAAACCATTAGTCGCAAGAAAGTTTTCGAAGGCTTCATTTGTTGGTGCGAATACGGTGAATGGTCCATCACCATTCAAAGTGCTTACTAGATCTGCTCTATCCAAAGCAGCTACAAGGATGCTCAAATTATCTGTGTCAGAAGCCAGTTCAGCAATCGTAGGATCACCAGAAGTTGTTGGCTCATCATCATCGCCACAAGAAACAGCGAAGATGGCTATTGAAAATATGACCAGGAATTTGCTCAAATTTTTAAATAAATCCATTATTGATATTTTTAGTTAA
>RFSX01000090.1 GCA_009923745.1 Chitinophagia bacterium | reverse complement strand
ATATTAAATAAAAATATAATGTGTGAAAAAGATCTCTGACAGGTGATGCAGTAACCCTTCTAGTCCTTGGCTCTGTAATCACGCAACCGCATTTGGATGACTCCCATAACGGCTTCGGTTATTATACTGCTATTCATTTTGGATGTACCTAAAACCCGGTCTATAAATACAATTGGTACTTCAACAATCTTATATCCCAGGGAATGGCAGTAGTATTTCATTTCTATCTGGAATGCATAACCAATAAATTTGATCTTATCCAGATCCATTTTTTCAAGAACCTCACGTTTGTAACACACGAATCCAGCTGTCGCATCTTTGACGGGCATCCATGTAATCAATCGGGTATAGACTGAAGCGCCATAAGAAAGCATTAGTCTGTATTTACTCCAATTCCTGAATCCCCCTCCCTTAACATACCTCGATCCAACGGACATGCCAACACTTTCTTTATTGCATGCATCGATCAAGACCGGAATCATTGAAGGATCATGACTGAAATCTGCATCCATTTCAAGAATAAAATCATAATCCCTCTTGAGAGCATATCGGAATCCAGCAATATAGGCCGTTCCTAATCCCAGTTTCCCCTGCCTTTCAAGCAAATGAATCCGGTCTGGATATTTTGATTTCAATTCATTGACCAGACCAGCAGTACCATCCGGCGAGCCATCATCCACTACAAGTATTTCATAGGCTTCTTTCAATGCAAGTACAGTCTGAATGATACTTTGAATATTTTCAGCCTCATTATAGCTAGGAATAATTATGAGTGATTTTATCAAACGATGCTCTTTTTTGAAAACCAAAAATACTTCTATTTGATCAATTACAGTTCCCGCAATCCACTTACATTAAAAAAGGTCTGCCCTCCTATGAGAAGCAGACCACAGATAGCACGGAAAAAAGTAGTCAATACTTATTTATTCAATATTTTCTTGAGAACAAAGACCAGAAAAACAGTTAGCAGGCTAAGTATGACCACTACCACCGCCGTTAATTCCAATTCTCCCATAACATTACTTTAAATTGTATAATATCAAGACTCGAATTATTCGCAAATAAGGCCACAAACGCAAAGGCATAAGAAATTACCAGAGACACAATGGCAATCTGCTGTAGATGTACATTCTGTTCCATCCGCCAGGCCGTTTGTTATGGCTTCACACCGGTGTACGGCAATTGACCTGGATCCACCAGCCGCTACACCGACTATCCGATAATCATGAAATGAAGTATTGGTTCCGCTGGAGTCCTCTGGCCAGGACGGTTTGACTTCTGATAAAATTTTTGCAAAATCATGGATTTCTTCTTTATCAGCATCATCTAAAAACATTTGGTTCTCATTGAATAAGAGTCTTCCCGCTTTGCCAGAGGCAGAAAGAAATACGTCATCGCCATATGTAAGTTCAAGTACATAATCCCCGGCATTGGGGAGTTTAAATTCCAATTGATTATTGCTTTGAAGATTCCTGATGAGCATTCTGGGTGAAGGATTTCCAAGACTCAGCTTATCATACAGAATACTGTACGCAACACCTTTATAGTTTAGCTCTATAATTCGTGTTCCATTCCGCGTAAAATCATTTGTAATGGATACTTGTGCCTGAAGAATACCCAAGCAAAAAACCATCAATAAAGAACATGCAAGTTGTTTCATAATAATTTTTGTGTTTGATGAACCTACCTCCTATAGGGCGAATCGGTAATTTCCCATAAATGAAGAAACCAGTTAACCAATCAATGGATAGTTCAATCTGGACTAGATCTTTATTCAATTAAGTGGAGCACCATACAGAATCTCTTTAAGTTTGCTACCCTTCAATTCAGCAATCCCATAAGCTCTTTCAAATTTTTCGATGGATTGCTCCATTTCAGACTCTAATGATTTATATTGCACAGGCAGGGAGTCCAAGCACTTGGAATTATTATTGGCATAAGACCTGACAATAGAAAGAAATTTCCTGTAATACAATTCCCCTTGTCTTATAAACTCTGAATAGCTCGCTATAAAGTTTAAAAGGAGATCAAGGCTAAAACTCAAATCACCGTAATCACCTGATGATTCAGCTGAATTAATTTTACTGGTTTCAATGTTATGAATGATTGAAAGTGTCTTTTGATCCAGCCGCTTATATATCGCATCCCAATCATCATTACTCCTGCAATATTCAAGACCCTGGCTGTAAGCCAATATTTTGAGGTAATTATTGAAGAGTATCAGGCAATCTGACTTGAGCCCTTCATTTTCCATGCGCAAATAATCTGTTTCAAAAAAAATCAACTTCAAATCCGATTGCATCGAGAGGGAGAAATCAAGCAAACAACTTATACGGTCAATATCATTCTCCCGCTGCACCCTGTCATTTTTACCCAATACACTATAAAGCAGAGTATAACCCATTGAAAATAAGCTGTTGTTTTCCAAAATAACAGGCAACTCCGCCCTCTGTCTGGACTTGAGTTCAGACTTAATGCCTTCCTTGAAATTTAAGAATTCAGGATAGCTGTTGGGATTACTAAGTGCAAGGACATCTTGGTAGGTTCTCAGGCTGGTAAAATGATGATCCAAGGCAAGAAGCTTTTCAAAAATCATTTTAATCACTTCAAGGCCTTTTCTGTACCTGAAGCTAAGCCGTTCGACCCGTGCAATTTCTTTCTCTCTGCCAATTGCTAAATCAAGTTTCAGTAACTCCAACAATAAGGAAAGCTGTCTTTTCTCGCTCAGGTTATTCGAGTTCAATCTTTTTAAGAGCAGGCTGGATTTTTCTTCAAGGAACTCCTGCCTAATCTTAAGTTTTCTGTTGTGAATTACAGATTCATTTATACAGCTAAAGTTCAACTGATTGGGGTCAGTTGCTGTTCCGCAGGCTGTTGCTGGATTGTATGCCATTAGTAAGAGAATAATAAAAATCATCATTAATCCTTGACTTCAAGCACTAATGACTTTAGGCAGCAGAAGTAAACACTCAGATAGTCTATTCAGACAGCACCTTAAGAATGGCATCAACGATATCGACAACCTGCGGCTTGGCAAAGTAATCCCCATCCGAACCAAATGGCGTCCGATGCTCTGATGACGTTAGCGTCGCCGGCTTGGCATCCAGATGATAAAATCCACCTTGCGCTTCGAGAACCTGTTGCATCATATAGGAAGTTGCACCGCCAGGCACATCCTCATCCACAAATAGAATGCGATTGGTCTTTTTCAATGATCCCAATATTATCTTCTCTGTATCAAAAGGCAGGAGAGTTTGGATGTCAATGAGCTCTATCGTTTCAGGCAGATATTCCAGCCTTTTAATAGCTTCCATAGCATACCTGACGTTACAGCCATAGGTGACTACAGTCAGATCAGAGCCTTCGTTGATTATTTCAGGAACTCCTAGCGGAACGGTGTACTCACCTATATTATCTGGCAATGTCTCTTTCTGCCTGTAGCTGTTAAGCACTTCTATGACAATACCGGGATCGCTAGATTGCAGCAAGGTATTGTACATGCCGGCTGCCTGCACAAAATTTCGAGGAACGCAAACATACATACCTCTAAGACTATTCAGGATCATTCCAAGTGGAGAACCGGCATGCCATATACCTTCCAGGCGGTGACCCCTTGTTCTAATTATCGCAGGAGCCATCTGAAGGTTGGCAGATCGGTAGCGTATGGTAGCCAGGTCATCTGTTAAGGGGGCCAGACCATAGATGAGATAATCCAGATATTGTATTTCTGCAATAGGTCGTAAACCCCTCATGGACATACCGATTGCCTGTCCCATGATACTCCATTCACGGATACCTGTATCAAAAATCCTTTCAGAGCCATATTTCTCCTGTAAGCCAGCAAAACCCTGGTTTACATCACCAATGTTGCCGACATCTTCACCAAAAGCGAATGCCTTGGGGTATTTTTCAAAAGCTATATCAAAAAACTTATTGATGACCTGATAGCCGTTTAATGTTTCTGAATCGTCAGAATAACTGGGCGCAATAACTGGTACTTCCAATGCGGACTTACTGCTTGAACTGTATAAATGACTGTTGTAGATTCTTTCCCCATACTCAGCTGCTTCATTCACAAATTCCTCCAGTTTAGAAGGTATGTCCAAGCCCAGGAGATACAAACGCTGCTTCAATGCGCGGGCATTAGAAAATATTTCACCAAGTGTGGGTTGCAGCATGGATGAAAGATCCTGTTTGAGGTCGCGAATATCTAATTCACTGGAAAAGGCCTGATAGATATTGGCCAGTTCGGCTCTTTTCTGTTTTGTCTTTGAAGTGAATTTTTTCCAGGCTTCTTTGCTTTCCTGTCGTACGTAGTTCTTTGCTTGAGATTTGATCTTTTCAATAGATTCGGCATCGATAATGCCTTTTTCAACCATCCATTCACCCATTTTCTTGATGCCGTCATATTCTTCTTCCCAGGCCAGTCTGTCGTTTGACTTATATCTTTCATGAGATCCTGAAGTGGAGTGACCCTGTGGCTGAGTGCATTCCTTGATATGGATCAATGCCGGGCGATGTTCTTTTCTTATTTTATGAGTGACTCGGTCAAATACATTAACAAGTTCCGTGTAATCCCATGCCTTGGCTGTTGCTATATGAATACCATCACCATTTTGATCCAGTAAGAAGCCTTCAGCAGCTTTTGAAATTGAGCGTTTTGTTGTTTGTAATTCTACTGGTACTGATATACCATAGCCATCATCCCAGATGACGATACATAAAGGCAATTTTGATACAGCTGCTGCATTGAGTGTTTCCCAGAAAATCCCTTCGGATGTACTGGCATCTCCAATAGAGCAGAAGACAATCTCATTGCCCTTGTTGGAAAACTGTTTTTCAGGGTCAAGCTCTTTTATTTTTCTAAATTTCCGTGAGGCTGTAGCCAATCCAAGTGCACGGGCCATCTGACCTCCTGTACTGGAAATATCACTCGTCACATTATACATCTCTGTATGCCTGAGCCAATTATCGTCATCGTCTTTCAATGGCGTAGCAAAGTGATTATTCATCTGCCGGCCACCACTGAATGGGTCGTTTTCGGGGTCCGCATACAATTGTGCGAAATATTGTTGTACATTGCACAAACCCAAGGCAAACATCCAGGTTTGATCCCTGTAGTAGCCGGATCGGAAATCACCCTTTTTGAAGAAATGAGATAATGCCAGTTGCGGTATTTCTTTACCATCACCAAGAATCCCAAATTTTGCTTTTCCAGTCAGCACCTCCTTTCGTCCTAACAAACTGCATTCCCTACTTACACAGGCTAACCAGTAGTCGTTGAGGACCCTCTCTTTGAAGTCAGAACTGCTGTCATTTTGCAGTACGGCGTCCTCCAGAAAATCGGGGTAATCTATCATCATCTTTGGCTTAGGGTTCGGTAGAAAAAGATTAGGCAAAGGTAAAACTATTTTTGGATGAGTGCGGTTTAATATTTGTATATAATACAGAATAACGCCTGATGTGAGTTTTACATTAACTTCTTATTAGCATATGTTCTCTCGCATTTGAGTTGAATAATATTAAATTTGCCGTATAAGAATCTTTTAATAGATAAAAAACGATCAAAATGTTCAAAAATCTAGCCCTATTCGTTTTCTTACTTGCTGCCACAGCAATGTCGGCTCAGGTAAGTCCAACAAAAATCGTTCATCCCGATGAAGCAAAACCGGTCAACGAAAATGGCCCAATCATGCAGTTTGAAACAAAAACTGTTGATTACGGTACCATAGAACAACACTCTGACCCATTAAGGGTGATAAAGTTCACCAATGTGGGGAAAGAGCCCCTGATCATTAAAAACGCGAGAGGATCTTGTGGTTGTACTGTACCAAAGTGGCCGAAAGAACCTATTATGCCAGGTGAAACTTCCACTATCGAAGTTCGCTATGCAACCAACAGGTTGGGTGCAATCAATAAGAATATCAAGATTACTACCAATGAAGGACCAGACCCTCACGTTATCAGTGTTTTGGGTAATGTTCTTAAAAAGGAGGAAGAAGAATCCCTTCCTTCCTCTACCCCAAGCATGCTTAGCGGCGAAGGCGGCGAGTAATTATTAGATAAATGTAAAAACGATACCTCCAGGAAACCTGGGGGTATTTTTTTTGTTTGATAAGAAAAGAGAATTCATGATAGCTGTATTATCTCCTTCCAAAACGCTTGATTTCGAAACAGCAGGCGCAGAAGCTTTGAATAGTCCCATATTCAGAAAACAGAGTAAAGAGCTTGTTTCTGAGCTTCAGAAAAAATCAAAGAAAGACTTGATGAAGCTGATGAGCATCAGTGAAAAACTTGGAGAACTGAATTACCAGAGATATCAGAACTTCAGCGACAGATATACTACTGAAAATTCAAAGTCTGCTGTCCATGCATTTAAAGGTGATGTATACCTTGGCTTGGAAGCAGAGAGCCTTACTGACAAAGAATTGAAATTTTCACAGGAGCATATTCGGATTCTGTCTGGTCTGTACGGTATACTGAAGCCCTTAGATAAAATGCAGCCATACAGGCTGGAAATGGGGACCAAGCTGAAAAACAAGCAGGGAAAAAACCTTTACGCATTCTGGGGTGATCAGATTACCGAAGCTTTGAATAAAGAGTTTGAAAATCATCAGGAAAAAATACTGGTCAACCTGGCATCACAGGAATACTTCGATGCCATAAACACAGATAAACTTAATGCCAGAGTTGTCAATGTTGATTTCCGAGAATACAGGGATGGAAAACTGCGTTTTATTTCATTCAATGCCAAGAAAGCCCGCGGGATGATGGCTCGATATATCATCAAGAACAAAGTCGATAGCTTCAAAAAATTGCAAGTTTTCAATATGGATGGGTATCAATTGCAGGGCGACAGCTCAGATGACGACAAGCTTTGCTTTGTAAGATAAAATAGAGATCCCATGAAGCATATTGCATATCCAAGAAGGTCACTAATTCATTGAATTTTAACATATT
>RFSX01000089.1 GCA_009923745.1 Chitinophagia bacterium | reverse complement strand
TAAACTGATATACAAAAAGCGGTAAAAAATCAGTTATGCATAAAAAGTCCTAGAAATGAAAATTAAAAATCTATTTCCATTAGCTTTTGTTCTACTTCTTATCGTTGGATCTTCAACAGAGCTTGATGCGCAACGCCGAGGCACCAAAAAGCGTGAATCAAAAGAAACTACAGATAGAAGCCGTTCTTCGAGAGATCGTGGCACCAAAGATGAATTGGCGGTACCATTGCGTGACCGCATTATATATGACATTCAAATAGGACAACTGGGCTTTAATCAAGGCTTCCAGGTCAGTATGAAATCAGGAGCTGCTTACAAGTTCACAGAAAGGCTAAGCTTAGGTCTTGGTTTGAAGATGGGTTACTTTTCTAGAAACTTACCTGGCAACTCGCAGGATGGCAGTTTCTTTGACTACGGCGCTTACCTGTATCCACGATTCAAAATATCCGAATCCTTCTACATCAAAGGAGAGTATCAATACCTTTCAATAGACAGGGATTTCTTTAATACCGGGAATGCAGAACGGCAAAACGGTTTTGTACCCCTTATCGGTGCCGGCTACGTTTCCGGGTTTGGTCCATGGAAATTTGGACTTGAACTGTTGATCGTAGCGGCTGGTAATACGGATCAGGAAATTTACTTCAATGGCGATCCAGTCGAGTATATGTTCACCTTTGTATACAATTTCTAGCCTTACTAGAAACTGAAAGACGCATTAACCAGAACGTTTCTTCCTGCTTGCGGGTAATAGAAATTCTCGGTTATCAGATCACCGAATATATAGCTGTAAGTGTAGGCATTGGAAGCATATTCTGCATTCATAAGATTATTGACCATCAATTTGATCGAGAGATTTTCTATGCCTTTCACACTGGGTGTATAAGATACAACAAGGTCAGAATAAAAGTAGGCATCAAGGGATCTTGCCTCATTGCTGGTATTATCCAAAAACTGTCGGCCTACATACTTACTGAGGAGGATAATATCAATATCTCTCCATGCATAATTCAGACTTGAGCCCAGAATGACATCCGGCGAAAATGCTATATTCCTGTTATCGTAAGCATTGACAACTATCCTGTTATTCGAATAGTCAAAAAGCTGTTCTTCAAAAAAATCAATCCGGTTACGACTCAGGCTAAGGTTGGCTCGCCAACTGAAGTTTGAGTTAAACCGGTACAATCCATCCAGTTCTAAACCAAGGCGATACGACTGATCCACATTTGTTCGTATTGGAGCACCCACATCATTGACGGCCCCCGTTAAAACCAACTGGTCCTTGTAGTGCATGAAGTATATATTGGATTGCAGGGCAAAGGAGGCTGAATTAAGCCTGTGGCCCAATTCAAGATCCCATAACTTCTCCGTTTCCGGCACCTGCGTTCCTATGGCATCTATAAAGTCTGATCGTACAGGTTCTCGTTCTGATCGCGCAAGCGAAATGTAAAACTGTGATTTCTGATTATGGGTCCAGGTCAAGCCCAACTTGGGATTAAAAAATGTGTAGCTCGTATCTATGTCAATAGGCAATAAGTCATTGTCATTACCCATGGATTCATAACTGATTGAACGCGCCTGCAAATCGGCAAATAAAAGAAGCTTATCCGAAGCTTGCCAGTTCAGTTTGGCATAGAGGTTATTATCCCATTTCGTAGCGTCGCTGAAATAGTAATTGTATTCTGGATCTATAATCACAGCATCTCTTGCATAAATAACATTGCCGAAATGATCACCCAGATAAACATTAGATGAACTGCCCAGTAGAAGACCGGCTCGGTCACTTAATGTGATGTCATTGTTAAAAATAAAACCCAGGAAGTGATTATCCAGCCATCGGCGCCTGACGAGATCGGAACTTTGTACAGGCTCATCAGAAGAATCCCTCAATTCAAGACCATAATCTGAAAACTGTTCATTGACTTTGTATTCTTCAAAAAAGCCCCTGCCCCTGGTATAGTGAGCCGTCAGATTAAAGTTCCAATTGTTATGAGCCTGTTGCTTCCAGATCATTTGATAGTGATCCTGGCCGTAATCATCCACTTGATCGTCGTACAGGTAGTAATTATATCTGCGATCACTGTCAAAAAGGTTAACAGAGTCCTGCGGTGTCAGATATGTACCCGGGTTGTTATAATAATGGTTCAGCAGGGCGTCTTCATCATTATCCAGACGCGCCTCGGGCACACCCCACCAGGATTGGTATGTACGCTCTGATCCTGAAAAAGTAATAAAACTCAAAGAACTCTTTTTTCCAAGATGAGAAACTGAAAAGTAATAAGATTCCAATTCCGATGATGCCCTGTCCACATAACCATCAGAATTGATACGCGAATAACGGCCTTCAATATTCCATCGGTCATTGATAAGACCTGTATTGACATTGAACGAAAGCTTTCGTGTATTGAAGGAGCCATAAGTTCCCTCGATTTTAATAGAAGAATTCTCTTTAACCCTGTTTGTATTCATCGAAACAGTAGCTCCAAATGCTGCAGCGCCATTGGTTGATGGCCCTACACCACGCTGAATTTGGAGATCATCTACAGAACTGGCAAAATCAGGCATATTCACCCAAAAGACACCATGAGATTCAGAATCATTGACAGGCACGCCATTTACAGTTATATTAACACGTGTTGCATCCGAACCACGTACACGCATGGAGGTATATCCTACTCCTGCACCTGCATCAGAGCTTACGACCATGGAAGGAATATACTCCAAAAGAAAGGGTAAATCCTGGGCGCCCTCTTTAATATCCAGATCTTTGGCTGTCACTTGTGTATAGCTGAATGGAGAAGCTTCATCCAACTGGTTCGCGGTAACTTCTATTTCATCGAGTTGATACTTCGAACCTTGTAAGATAACATCCAATCGCATATCTTCTGTAAGTTCAATACTGTCAGCATATGTCTTATACCCCAGGTAAGTAACTTTAAATAGATATTTACCGGCAGGAATATTATTTAAGATAAATTGACCATCAATATCCGACACAGATGCAAACTCTGTATCCTGCAAAAAGGCTACAGCCGAGCTAAGGGCTTCGGATTGCTCATTGGCAATTCGACCGCTTATACTGTATTGTGCATCAGAACAGGTAAAAAAGCATATGAATAGAAGTAATAATAAAGGCCTCATAGTGTTATCATTTTAAAATAAAATATAAGACCAGGGAAAACCACTTAAAGAAAAGATCATCATCCCTTTCCGGCATTACCCGGACAGGTTCAATGGGTATAATCTCAGCACATTGTAAACAATGGCACCCCGGTAGAGCGTAAATATAGGACATTTGAATGACGCGACAAAGATCAGGTCCCTGATTGTGAAATCTTTTGCAATAAGTAATTCTTTGACTGTAGAAATCTATTGGAGCCTTGTTGATCTATTTCGTCATAAGCCCAATTAAGTCTATTCAACTCATTCTGATAATGCTCGAATAATACATCCCTGTCTTCGGCGTTCTCCCTATAAGGATTTTGCTCCCAGGGGATATTGGGCTGAAGAAGAAGACAATGATCAATTTGGATATAATCAAGTGCCTGGTCGATCCAGGAATCATACTTAGAATACCGATATAGAGACCAGATTTTAATATTGATCAACCAGGTATCAAGAAAAATAAGTCGATCTGCATCCTCATTGAGAAGACTGTTTAGTTTTTCAAAATGTTCCCTTGCAATCATCCCCAGGTCATTATAATCATAAGGCCTGCTTATCCTGTCAAGATATTTTACCGCATGCTCATCCAGAAGGCTTCCCTCAAATTCAGTGGCAAGTTGACGGGCTAAGGTGGATTTTCCACTGCACTCGGGTCCTGCAATAAGAACTATCATTGCGACACTTGGGATTGGTAAATATATCTCTGACGCCATTGGATGAATCCAAAGATGGACAGCAGCAAATAAATTACCATCAGGAAGGAAGAAAAATTGAGAGAACGATCAAAGTATAACCATATCGAGAAGCCATTGATAACAATCCAGAAGACCCAGGATGACAACCATTTATGAGCTTCCATATAACTGGCCAGTATACTGAACACAGAACTTGTTGCATCGGCAAACGGCCTTTGAGCATTTGTATAATTATTAAAATAGTATCCCGCCAAATAGCTCAATACAGCACCCAATATGAGTACAGTAGCTATAACACGCCAGGAAACTCTATGAATAACAATCTTATTCTCACCTTCCTGGGACCATTTTTGCCAACCATATACCCCAATGATGACATAAAAGACATAAAGTATCGATTCAGAATACAAACGGCTGTAATACATCAGGAATACAAATGCCAGAGATGATAAGATGCCAAAGGCCCAACACCAGATATTTTCTGATATCAGAAGTATGATAAATATCAATCCCATACTTACTGCGACTATTTCCAATGCCCATAAAGAATCCATCCGAATTATCTGTACTTTTTACAACTTACAACATTTTACAAAGCTGGCCGTTCCCTCTTTTCTTTTAGAATGTCATAGAAAACATACTTAAGCCTATATAAAGTACTCAAAGGTATATATTTGTATCATGCATGATATAGAACCGTTTTTTAACTGGAGGAATTACTACAGAGCTGAAGAAGACGACCGGTCTCCATTATTTGGAAAGGTTTACGACGAGTTTATATTCTCCAATAAAATCTATAATTACTTTATACACCCTCAGTGGGACTCTATCGGTTCGCAAACCCTTTATATAAAACTGCTGTATTGTGACTACGATGAAGGATACGCCATAATTGAGCTGATAGGTGAATGGAATGATTGCCTCAATAACGATATTATGTTTTTGAAAAGATATTTCGCCGACCGCCTGATATCCAATGAGATCAATAAATTTATTTTGCTGTGTGACAATGTTCTGAACTTTCATGGCTCGGACAACTGTTATTATGAAGAATGGTGGGATGACATCAAAGATGATGATGGATGGATATGTCTGGTCAATACCCTGGACCATGTCCTGGATGAAATGGAATCCTCACAAGTGCATCATTATTGCGATTGCGGAGAAGACTTTATGGAAATAAACTGGAGAAAGAAAAATCCAAGACACACATTCGCTGAACTGACGCAGATCAGACTGCAAAAGACCAAACAACTGCATTGATTTGAGTAAACATTATTCAGGATTCGTTAACATAGTAGGCAAACCCAATGTAGGTAAGTCCACGCTCCTCAACGCGATGCTGGGAGAGAAAATGTCCATTATTACTCACAAACCTCAAACAACACGTCATAGAATCCTCGGAATCTTGAGTGACGAAAACCATCAGATTATTTTCAGCGAC
This sequence comes from Chitinophagia bacterium, assembly GCA_009923745.1. GTDB lineage: Bacteria > Bacteroidota > Bacteroidia > Chitinophagales > Saprospiraceae > RFSX01. Next base: position 1,688 of record RFSX01000089.1, on the reverse strand, counting down.
ACACCGGGTGTCATAGATCAGCCTGGATATAAGATGCAAAAGGCGATGAATGATGCGGCCTTTAGCATATTTGAAGATGCAGATCTCGTGCTGTTTGTCACCGAGCCAGAAGATAAATATGAAGGCGATGAGAAAATCATTGACAAACTGAACGAAACCCAGGCACCTAAGTTTTTGGTGATCAATAAAGTAGACATAAGCGATTCCCAGACATTGAAAGAACTCGAAGAGCTCTGGATGGAAAGAGTAAAGTTTGACGCCTGCATAATGGTATCTGCCCTTGAAAAAGCAGGTACGGACCATCTGGTCAATTTGATAATGGAAAAATTACCTGAAGGCCCAGTTTATTATCCAAAGGATCAGATATCTGATAAATCAGTCCGCTTTTTTGTGAGCGAAATCATTAGAGAAAAAATCCTTGAAATCTATCACCAGGAAATCCCCTATTCTTCTGAAGTAGTGGTCACTGAATTCAAAGAATCCGAAAAAAACGGTAAAGACTTTGTCAGGATAAGAGCTGAAATATTCGTTATGCGAAGCAGCCAGAAAAACATCATCATAGGTAAGGCCGGCAGTTCTATCAAGCAACTTGGAATTCTCGCCAGAAAGGACATAGAAAAGTTCCTGGAGAAGAAAGTACATCTTGAACTCTTTGTAAAAGTCAAAGAAAAATGGCGTGATGATGACCGATTGCTCAAGAGTTTCGGATATTTGCAATAGATCATATACACATGTCTCAAGTATTAGCTATAGTAGGAAGACCCAACGTGGGCAAATCAACCTTGTTCAACCGTATGATCGGTGAAAAGAAGGCTATCATTGATGACATGTCTGGTGTCACCAGGGATCGAATTTATGGTAGCTCTGAATGGAATGGCAAACAATTTTCTGTCATCGATACCGGGGGCTTCGTAAAGAATAGTGATGATGTCTTCGAAAAAGCTATTCGCGAACAAGTTCATATCGCCATAGAAGAAGCCGATATTATCATATTCATGGTTGATGTTACCACAGGCGTTACTGACCTTGATGAAGAAATGGCAGATATCCTCAGGCGCCAGGCAAAAAAGGTATTTGTTGCAGTCAACAAAGTAGATAACAGCAACCGAATGTTGATGGCCAATGAGTTCTGGAGCCTAGGCTTTGACAATACATTCTTTTTGTCATCGATTAACGGTTCCGGCACAGGTGAATTGCTTGACGGTGTCACCGAACTTATGCCGGATGAAAATGATGAAGACAATAAAAATGAAGTACCAAAATTTGCCATCGTTGGCCAGCCTAATGTAGGCAAATCATCACTTACCAATGCCCTGCTTGGTGAAGCAAGGAATATAGTAACAGATGTTGCCGGTACTACAAGGGACAGCCTCAACAGCTATTACAATAAATTCGGAAAGGAGTTTTACCTGATCGATACTGCCGGAATACGAAAAAAAGCCCGCGTCCATGAAAATCTCGAATTCTATTCCGTATTGAGAGCTATTCGTGCCATTGAAGAATCCGATGTCGTCATATTAATGATAGATGCAGAAAAGGGTCTTGAAACCCAGGATCTGAGTATCTTTTCATTGGCTGTAAAAAGACATAAAGGGGTCGTCATTCTTGTGAACAAATGGGATCTGATAAAAGATAAGGAGACCATGACATCAAAGAATTTTGAAGACCTTATTCGAAACAAACTGGCT
>RFSX01000088.1 GCA_009923745.1 Chitinophagia bacterium | reverse complement strand
GTAACAACCAAGCTCCGCAATCTACAATTAAAACTGAGGATGAACTAACTGCAAACATCGAGTTGTTACTTGAAAAATATGTCAATAACGATTTTGATATCTCTAATTATTATGCAGATGACGTGGTGTGTAAGATAAATAATATTGAATTTAGTGGATACGAGAATTTAATTCCCGGCTTCAAGGCTCATCACGAAATCTTATACAACAATATTAATATTAAAGATTTGTACGTCCATACCAATTATTTTGCAGATGGCGAAATTTGGACCAATGCATGGTTTACATGGACAGGTACTGGAAAAACTACCGGTACTGATTATTCTAACAGAGGCCATTTTGATTATAAATGGGAAGATGGAAAAATTGTCGAATTGTTAGCTTATTACAGTGAGACTGCCGAGATGACGGAAACTGCAGCATTAAAAGCAGCAACTAAAGAGTAAATATTGAAAATAATAGTGATTAAAAAAAACACTATACTATAACAGTATAACGGTTTTATCCTCAGCACGATGGGATGATTATTTCGATGGCAATAAAGCCCAGCCTGGAGTATATATTTTTGTATATCAGTTGGCTCTAAGAAATGGAGAGCGTACTGTTCTCAGTGGAGATTTAATCCTTATATGGTAAATGAAAAAGGGCCGATTTCCTCGGCCCTTTCTTACAATAATTAATTATTCAGTATGAGTGGCAGCCCATCACCATGTCCTCCAACTATGACGATCTTGGAGTTGGGAGACTGTGCAAGCTTCAAGGTCGCCTCAATACCTTTATCTTTCAATATCTTATCTGAAAGACTGGCATTTAGAATCTTGTTTGCGTCAGCTTTGGCCTGAGCTTCAATTATCTTTCTTTCCGCTTCTTTTCTTTCTCTATCGAGTTTGAATTCATACTGGAAGGACATTTGCTCTTCCTCAAGCTTTTGCTCGATAGCTGATTTCAATTTTTCGGGTAAGCGCACTTCACGGATCAAAATGGCATCCAGATCAATATATTTTTCTGCAACCGATGCTCTTGTTTCTTCAAATATCTCATCCTGGATGGCTTCGCGTTTGGTTGAATACAACTCCTCTGGCAGGTATTGCCCGATAACTTCACGGGTCGCCGATCTGATTTCTGGAATTATAATACGTTCGATATATGAAGGACCAATTTCATCATGAAGAAATCCTATTTTATCCATGGAAGGACTAAACCTGTAAGACAGATCGACATATATACTCAATCCGTTCTTTGAAAGTACTTCCATTTCTTCAGATCCTTCATTTGTTCTCACATCGTAAATTATAAGATCATTCCATGGAGCAACTATTTGAAAGCCCTGGTTATAAATCCTTTCTTTATCAATACCTCCTCCAAATCGTTTAAACATAATGCCTTTATGACCTGCCGGTATGGTAATAAATGTTGTATTGGAAAGTACGACCGAAAAAATCAAAAAGATGATGAAGAATGATGCGTATTTCATCAATTTACCCTGGAAAGGGAAATCAGTGTTCCTATTGGTAGACATAAAATTCATTTTTATTAATTAATACTTCAAATCTATAACAGTAGAAAGCCGGAAAAGATTCAGGCTTTGAGCAAGGCTTCGACTGTAGACACTATTTTATCTACAGAAATGCCTTTCATACATTTAAAATGACCTTTGGGGCAGGATTCTCTGCCTTGCCGCGTACATGGTCGGCATGACAATTCCTCATTTTGAATGATGGCATGGTTGACCGCTTTGCTTCCGTAATATGGCGTATACCCTAAAATAGGATGCGTGCTTCCAAAAACAGCAGCCACAGGAATATCTAATGCTGCAGCAATATGCATCATGCCTGTATCCCCCGTGATCAGTAATTCCGATTTCGAAATCACATAGGCCGATTCATCAATACTCAATTTACCTGCATAATCTATAAGCCTATCATTGGATGCATCCTCAAGCAATATCTTGGTGACTTCTCTATCATCCGGACCTCCTATTAATATAATATGTGCATCCAGATTTTTAATCACTGCTTTGAGATTATGCAGTGGGATATTCTTGGTGCGGTGCGCCGTCGAAACAGCAAGACAGACATAGGCTTCACCAGGTAAATCAATTCCGAGATATGATTTGCCGCCGGGAAAGTAAAATTCGGGATTGGTCTCATATGCACCATCAAGTAATTCTGATGCAGCATCCATAAAGCGTTCGACAATATGACGCCTTTGATTTCGGGCAAATTGAAAACGTGTAATGAACATATCATTCCACCTGTCTTTCTTCAATGCGTAAGACTTCAAACCCAGGGCCTTTCTAAGCTTATTAGACCTCAATGTATTATGCAGATCCAATACGCAATCAAAACCCTCGCTCTTTAATTCAGCCACCAGTTTAGTCCAGTCTGTATCCAGGAACCAGGTTTTGCTGACATGCGGGTTGCTATCAATCAATGAAGAAAAAGTTTTCTTACACAGGTAATGAACTTCGTGACCAGATATCGCCAAAGCCTTCACGACAGGACTTGTCAGTACTATATCACCTATCGCATTGAAGCGGATAACAAGAATTTTCTTCGACATCAAGCCAGGAGCAATTAGTTCTTTATAAAAAGTAAAGACGTCGTCTTGCCACCTGCTTCCACTACAAGGTTATAGCTTCCGATTTGTAATTCCCTGACATCTATTTGCATAGAGCTGCCTTTGTCCACGATAGATTTAAGCAATCGACCATGGATATCATAAAGAAAATAGCTTTTGCTGGCTGAGTATAATGACTTGTCAAGTATTTCTAGATTTATAAAATCACTTGCCGGGTTAGGACTTAGAGTCAAACCAAATTGATCTGGCGAAAGCAAATTATTCGTCGAAGACAAAGTTCTTTCGCCGTTGGAAAACCAGACACCCCATTTACCACCGACAAGCAGAATCTCATCCGAGTTGGCGACACGTCCAATTTTATCGCTGGTCAATTGCATAACGCCAAGATCTGTATATCCAAAAATGTCCAGGTCATATATCATAAAACCGTCATCCCTGCTGTAACTTGGATAACCAAGGCCAGTATTTGGTAAAATAGTATTCAGATCCTGAGTCTCAAGATTGACGCCAATAATCTCATACACGGCCCCATCAAAAATATCAAATGCGATTATATATGGAGAATTCTTTGAAAAGGTGGGGTTACCAATATTGATGCCTTCCGGCAGGTTGTTGAATAACTTTTCTATATCACCCAATGCCCAGGTATCGGCTTGAGGATTCCACACTTCAATAAAGCCAACATCCCAATATTCGAGTGCACCAGCACTACCCTGTACCTGGTTGAAAGCATCATACATGATGCTCGTACTTGTTGCATCAAACTCCATAACATCTGCAAATTGTACTTCCCCAGTATTGATACCTTGAGTGTAGGTGGGGTTGGTAAGTTCAAACACATTGACATTATCATTAAGAACATCAAATACAATGATATTATTGGAAACCACATTTTCCAGGAGAGCCAGAAAGCGTCCATTCTTTGAAATAACAGCATTACGCCAATCCGGACTGACTGTAATAACATTTTCAGTAAAGGCTGGGGGGTCTGTGCTCCAATCCAGGTCGATTAGGTGCACGTGATTATCAGTACCAACAAAAACAATGCGCGAGCCGTCATCCGTGATGCTTGGCTTAGATAATATCTCTGTTGTACTCAAAGGATTGTAAATTTCTTCACCTGTCTGCAAGTTAAAAAGGTACAATTGACTGAGATCCTGGTCAGAAACCAAAAGCAAGTCTGATCCCGGGTTGGTATCATAGTCCTCTTCAAATTCTATTTCACTTTCATCAAGAATACCTACCTGGTCGAAGGCATTACCTGCTGAAACTGCTACAGCAGATCCAAATAAATCTTCAGCTGATTGCAACACAGCAAACCGCAATTCCTGAAACCCTGATGATCTGGTCAGGTAGGTAGTAAGCGCCCTGTAATAAACCTGTTCGGCCACTACTTTGCCAACATCTTCTGCGAAGAGATAATAAGCATGATTTATAATGCCGCTGTTGATATGAACACCTCCATTATCCTCTTGACCGGTATATCTTTCATCATAGTGTCGTGGTTGCCAACCTGCTCCAAAATCACCTGTCTGTGCTCCATTATAAGGATCAGACATATCTCTGAGAGCTCCCGACGGATAAGCCTCCAGCTTGACTACATCTTCCCCGATCAACCAATTTTCCCTGTCTATCATAGCACCAAAAATATCAGCAAATGCTTCATTCATTGCGCCCGACTCATCCCTGTATTCAAGGTTAGCTGTACTTTCAATGACACCATGTGATATTTCGTGACCAGCTACATCCAGGGCACGTCCGAGTGACTCGAAGGCATCATCACCATTGCCATAATATATGCCTATGCCGTTCCAGAAAGCATTACCCATGGAATTGCCAAATTCGTCCGTCACATTTATAAAAGAAATAATGCTCTGCCCCGTACCGGAGATGCTTTCCCTATTGAAGTTTTCCTTGAAATACTCATAAGCCAAGCCGGCATTAAAATGGGCTGATACACCTTCAGGGGAATCATTCCATAGATTATCCAATGATATAACATGGGTGTAGAAACTGTTTTCATTTACAGGAGACGTGTTATTCAAATCAATAGTCCATATGGCTCCAACTGGATCGTCAGGCAAAACCGATTGGCCTATTTGAAACATTTCTCGTGAGGCGTCTATAAGGAAATACTCATCATCAACTTCGTAGGTGTTGATCAATCTTTCTGAACCTGACAGGTCTGTTGCATTACTCATCGTCGGTCCGTCTAGAACGACAGTACTTGATATTACGGATGATGTACTTGTGCTGAGTTCAGGTCGGGAATTCGATATCCTACTGGGCTTATGTGAGCATTTATCAAATTCTCCATGAAACTTACAAATACTGGAAAAGTAATCCAAAAGCTCGCCTGTTTCAGCATTTACAAAATACTCATAACGTTCAGCAGGATTAGCATAGGCTTGCACATGATAACTGAGTACATAATTATCTTCAGAATCCTTGTACCAAACCAGCTCTTCGCGCCACTGCCTGGAGCTGAAATCCAGTTGTAAGGATTTTATATTGAGGCTTTCCTCCTTATAATTATTCAGATGTGAAATGACAATATTCTTCAATTTGTCCAGTGATATTGCTTCCGGTTTGCTGGTTTGCAAAAGGGCGGGATCAATCATCTTTCCATTGAATCGCCTATGCCTGTCTGTTTTGGTGTGCATCAATATTTCGGCATCATACAGCGGAACATCCATGTGAGTCTGTCGCATACGCGCATGATATACCCCTTGCTCATCTGTCCACTCATCAAGGGTTTCAATGCCAAGACCTTCCGATTTAAATCCCAATTTGCGAAAGCTTATCTCAAGCCACTCTTTTTTATTGTCACCAAGTTGTCTCCCGGTGAGTCCTGGCGCATAACTGTAAAGCCAATAAAATCCGGATGCATCGTTTTTCTTGATGAGTTTGACATAGTCCTGTTCACTCAAACTAAAATCAAGTCCTAACTTACCCTTATAAGAAGCTTTTGTCGGATTAGCTGACTTCAATGTCGAGTATGGAATCAGCTGAGTATTAATGATATTTTGAAAATCCCTTCCCATTGTTGGCTTAGGATTCTTTATTCTTTTTTCATCAAATTGAGCATGCAGGATATTGCCCAGACCAAAACATAAAACCAGTAAAATTATACGTGTCATCTTTTTTCCGTTTTTAGATTTGAAGATCTCTTTACTTTTTCTTTCTTAGCTTGGTTACAGATATTTTTCAAATTGGCAAAGTAAATCAATAACTCGGCAGGTGCATTTGAATCATGCGCTCCCCATTGTATTTTATGCATATTGTCCTTGTCCTTAAAGAGAAGGTAGTGATACATATTACCGGGTTTGTCAATGTTTATATCATCAAAGCCAAGTAATTTATAGTTTTTAAATAATTGTTTAACATGCTTTTTATCAAAGCGATCCAGTTCCATCGTATAGTTTCCGTTGCCATTCCCATAAAAAAACTGGCCGTTCGATAGGATAGTGTACTCCTCAATTAAGCCTGTAAAACCTCCTCCTGTCCCAATGGTAATCATTTGACCCTCATAGTCTGACGGCGTATAATTCACAGACTTGCATCGTGTAGCAAGGAAAAAAACGGAAAAATATAATGGAAGAAATAGCTTCATTTACGTGGGTTGTGGAATACTATGATTACAGAGGGAAAGACATTCTAAAATATCAGAAATTATCCAGATAATAAAATTAAAAGGAAGCATATACTTCACTTGACAAGTACTTAATGAAATGTTTAAAACCCGACAAAATTAATATTAGCAACAAGTATGGTTTATATAATTGTTACAAAGAACTGTGAATCATTGGAATTGTCAAAAATTCTGATCATTTTCAAGTTCTCATTTTGCTTACATTTAATTCAAATAACATGAAAAAATTATTCTTCCTTTCAGTTTTCGTATTATGTGCAGGGTTGGTTTCAGCTCAGGACACATCAAATTCAGCTAAAAAGTCTTGCAGCAAAACATGTGCTAAGACATGCGCTTCTAAAACTGCATCAGCTTCTGCCGATAGCGAAACAAAAGTAGCATCCGCTGAAAAAGCTGCAGAAATAGCTGCTGCTCAAGATGAAAACATCGAGAAAAAAGTATGTAGTGTAACAGGTAATGTCAGCTACTACATGAAGTCAACTTGCGAGCATTCAGGTGCTGTTAAAATGACTGAAGTAAAATTTGACGAAGAAAGTGAAAGCTTTGTAAGCCTTGACGAAACTTCTGTCATGTCTGCTGAAAAGCAAGCGGATGTTGAAAAAAAGTCAAAAGCAAAAACATGTTCTAAAGAAGGTACAAAATCATGTTGCGCTTCGAAAAAGAAAGGAGCTTAAAATATATTTTCCTCCAGAAAAGAAAGCCATCCTGTTCACTCAGGATGGCTTTCTTTGTTAGTTCCAGGCTGTTAATTTATATTA
>RFSX01000087.1 GCA_009923745.1 Chitinophagia bacterium | reverse complement strand
ATATTTTCGGAATATTCTTAAAAAATACGACAGCCTCCGAAACGGGCATCTCGAGCACATCCGAAATGGATTTTCCTTTATATAAAATTTCCAGCGTCTCCCTCTGATAGCGTTTGCCCATGCATTCCTCACACTCTACATATACATCTGGAAGAAAATTCATCTCGATCAGACGCATGCCTCCTCCTTCACAGGTGTTGCACCGACCTGTCTTTACGTTAAATGAAAAACGGCCCGGCTTATATCCCCGAATCTTGGCTTCAGGCAGGTCGGCAAACAATTTCCGTATGTCTGTAAAAACGCCGATGTAGGTCGCCGGATTGGAGCGTGGCGTTCGGCCAATGGGACTTTGATCAATTTCAATAACCTTGTCAATATGCTCAAGCCCCTGGATGTTATTATAGGCAAGAGGTTTTTTGATGCTTTTATAAAAGTGTTGCCTCAAGATATGGTAGAGGGTTTCGTTGACAAGGCTGGATTTGCCACTGCCTGACACCCCGGTCACACAAATGAAGCTGCCGAGTGGTAGTTCCAGCTTGACATTCTTCAGATTATGTCCCTTTGCTCCAGACAGAATGAGCTTCTTTCCGTTCCCTTTCCGACGTTTTTCGGGCACCTCTATTCTCATGTCATTGTTTAGGTACTGAGCGGTTAAGCCTTTCCCTTTTGTAAATTTTGACGGTTTGCCTTCGTCTACGATTGCACCACCCAGGATGCCAGCTCCAGGCCCCAAATCGATCAGGTAATCAGAAGCTAGCATAATATCTTTGTCATGCTCAACAACTACTACCGTATTGCCAATAGTTGTTAAGTTTTTCAAGGCGGTTATCAGTCTCTGGTTGTCACGCTGGTGCAATCCAATACTGGGTTCATCCATGATGTATGTGATGCCGGACAGCTGTGATCCAATCTGTGTTGCCAGCCTGGTTCTCTGGGATTCTCCACCAGATAGTGTCCTAGTAGGCCTGTTCAGGCTGAGATAACTCAGTCCTACATCCAGCAAGAATTGCAGCCTCATGCGTATTTCTTTCAGGATGTCCCTGGCAATCGTATTTTGCTTTTTATCAAGGTGTTGGTCTATTTGGCCCATCCAATCAGCGAGATTCTCAAGGTCCATAACAGCCAATTCGCCTATGTGTTTCTCTCCAAGTTTGAAATGGAGTGATTCCTTTTTAAGGCGGTATCCCTCGCAGTCTGGGCAAATCACAACGGTCATAAACTCTTCTGCCCATGAACGAATTTTTTCTGAAGTAGAGCTCTTCTGCCACCTGTGCAGCATGTTGACAAGACCCTCATGAGCCAGGTTGTATACCATGTCATGGGGGCTGTATTTCAGACGGATGTCATAGGCTTCATCTCCTCCATGTAATATGCTATCCAGTGCTTCTTTGGGAATATCTTTAACCGGTGTGGCAAAGCTGAAATTGTATTTCTTGGCTATTTGCCTAAGTTGTTTGAATGTATAGTTCTCCCGCACTTCTCCAAATGGAGCGATTCCCTGGTTGTTGATGGATTTGCTGTCGTCGGGGATGACTTTGTGCATATCCACCTCATGGCATTCACCCAGCCCGTTGCACCTTGGGCAGGTACCATAGGGCGAGTTGAATGAAAAAGTGTTGGGAGAAGGTTCTTCGTAAGAAATGCCTGAATCCGGACACATGAGGCGTTTGCTGTAAGTCCTTACTTCATTGCTTTCATTATCAAGCAACTGGATAAAGTCAGGGCTTTGCTTGAAGGCAATCTCTATCGATTGATTCAAACGGTCTTTCCGGTCTTCTGCCACTTTAATACGGTCAATGACAATCTCAATATCATGAACCTTGTAGCGGTCCAGTTGGAGGCCGGGCACCAGGTCTTTGACTTCGCCATCGGCTCTTACCTTGGTGTATCCTTTTTTGCGCGTTTGTTCAAAAAGCTCCCGGTAGTGTCCTTTCCGTGCCCGGATAACGGGTGCCAGGATGGATACTTTTTTTCCATTGAAGTTTTCAAGGATTTGATCCAGGATTTGCACTTCACTGTACTGCACCATTTTTTTTCCGGTGTTATAGCTGTAGGCTTCACCGATCCGGGCATAGAGCAATCTCAGAAAATCATATATCTCTGTTGTGGTGCCCACGGTACTCCGCGGGTTCCAGGCAGTCGTCTTTTGTTCAATACTTATAACAGGACTCAGGCCGTCAATTTTTTCTACCTCGGGCCTCTCCATTTTGCCAAGGAATTGGCGTGCATAGGAGGAAAAAGTCTCCATATACCTCCTTTGACCTTCGGCATAAAGCGTGTCAAACGCCAAGGATGATTTTCCACTTCCACTTAATCCGGTGATGACCACCATTTTATTCTTAGGGATGCGCACATCGATGTTCCTGAGATTATTCTCTTTCGCACCAATTATTTCGATAAAGTCCTCTTCCAAGCTTGATATATTATTAAACTGTCAAATATATGCCTTAGCTGGGCAGTGAAACAAGTGAAAGATTATAAAAACCCCAATTACTCAGGAATCAGAACCCATCAAATTCCTTTGGATCACCTCTTCGATCAATGTTCTCAATGGCACCACTGCTTTGCCGGCTGTAGCAATAACATCATCGACAGTGGTTGGTTTAATTCTTTCCGGGGGATAGCAAACATTGCTTATTACTGAAAAGACAGCTATTCGCATACCGCAGTGTTTGGCTACAATCACTTCAGGTACCGTTGACATGCCAACCATGTCAGCTCCAATGGTATGGAGAAATTTATATTCTGCCGGTGTTTCCAGGCTTGGTCCCTGGAAGCTAACGTAAACGCCGTGGCGGAGTTTTATGTTTAAATCTGACGCCAGCTCTGAAATTTTGTTTCTTATCCTAAGGGGATACACTTCTGACATATCTGGGAATCGGACTCCAAAGCGATTGTCATTTGGACCTCTAAGCGGGTTGTCAGGCAATAGGTTAATATGATCAGACACCATGGCTATGTCACCAGCATCGTAGTCTTCATTGAGTCCACCCGCAGCATTCGTCATTATTATTTCACGGATACCCAGTAAAGACAATATCCTGATCGGAAAGGCCACCTCTTTGGACGTATAAGCTTCATAGTAATGCAGGCGCCCCTGCAAGGCACAAAACCGCTTCCCCCTATATTCAAGCACAATAAATTCACCCCGATGGAATGTGGTTTCTTTCAGGTGAGGGATTCTGGAATAGGCAATGCGATCGATGACTTTGAAATTATCTAGGATGCCTTCCAGTCCAGAGCCTGTGACAACACACAGGCTGCCTGTATCTTCAATGCACTGTTTGATAAAGCGGGCGGCACCTGCAGCTCTCCTGTATTCTTCAGTCATATGCTGATCTATTTTTTGACAAGGTAAGCTGAAAATGGCACATTGGGAAAAGAGGATTCAAAGAGAAGAATAAGTCCTTTAGTTTCATAAGGACGAACAGTTGTTAAAGCGACATAAATTACTTATATTTGCAGCGGATTTTCGGAAGGAGGGAGCAGGAGTTCCCTCTTTTTAATTTATACACATTGGAAAGCATAAAAGAAACTTTGACAACTGTAGTTGAGGATTGCCTTAAAGAAGACGAGTTATCCTCATGTTTCCTTGTGGATATCAACCACAGTGGCTCCAAACTGGAAGTGTTTATCGACACGGACGAAGGAGTGAGTTTTTCATTATGTCAGAAATTAAGTCGTAAAATAGAAGCTGTCCTTGATGAGACAGTTATGCTTGGTGAAAAGTATACACTTGAAGTTTCTTCGCCCGGTGTTTCCAGGCCTTTGAAGTTTTTCAGGCAATACCCAAGAAATATAGGCAGGGAGATTGATGTCACGCTCAAGGATGCCTCAAGGATCAAAGGCACACTTGCAGATGCCAGGGATAACACGCTTACGATTGAAAGTCCTGGTGAAAAAAAGAAGGAAACGATTAAAACGGAAATAACATTTGATGCTGTCGACAGCTCAAAGATTTTAATTTCATTTGGAAAGAAAAAGATGAAAAAATGAATCTTGTAGAATCCTTTTCGGAATTCAAAGCCGGAAAAAATATTGATAGACCTACAATGGTCCGCGTTCTGGAAGACGTTTTCAGAACTTTGATAAAAAAGAAATACGGTTCCGATGACAATTTTGATGTCATTGTTAACACGCAGAATGGTGACCTTGAAATGTGGAGGGTTCGCGAGATAGTTCCTGACGGTGAGGTGACAGACGAGATGAGCCAGATATCTGTATCGGAGGCACTGTCCATTGATGAAGATTATGAAGTTGGGGAGGAGTGTTACGAACAATTGGGTCTGGAGGACTTTGGCAGAAGAGCTATCCTCGCAGCACGACAAACCCTGATTTCAAGAATTATGGAGCTTGAAAAAGATGAGATCTACAAAAGATACTCTGACAGAGTTGGCGAAATTGTTCTGGGTGAAGTCGCACAGGTTCTCAAAAGAGAGTTCCTGATCATAGATGATGCTACGGGCTCTGAACTTATCCTGCCGCGCTTAGAAATGATCCGTGGTGATTTTCTCAGGAAAGGTGATATGGTAAAAGGTATCATCAAGAAAGTGGAGATGAAAAATAATAACCCGGTGGTTATCATGTCCAGAACAGACAGCCGTTTCCTTGAAAAATTGATGGAGCAGGAAGTTCCTGAAATTGAAGACGGCTTGATTACGATCAAGAAAATTGTTAGAATACCGGGGGAGCGTGCTAAAGTTGCTGTAGAGTCATACGATGACAGGATTGACCCGGTAGGTGCATGTGTTGGTATGAAAGGATCCAGAATCCATGGTATCGTGCGTGAGTTGAAAAACGAAAACATCGATATCGTGAATTTTACCAACAATATTACCTTGTTTATTCAAAGAGCATTGACACCTGCCAAGGTATCCAATATAGACTTGGACAACGATAAAGGCACGGCAGCTGTATTCCTGAAGCCTGACCAGGTGTCACTGGCTATTGGTAAAGGGGGATCAAATATCAAGCTTGCATCCAGGTTAACAGGTTTTGAAATTGATGTATACAGGGAAGATGATGAGCCTGGTCTTGAAGATGTCGATCTGGATGAATTCACGGATGAGATCGAAATGTGGGTTATCGATGCCTTCAAAGCGATCGGTTGTGATACAGCCCGAAGTGTTCTTGATCTGAGCAAGGAAGAGTTGCTTAGAAGAACGGACCTGGAAGAAGAGACTATTGACGCTGTGATTCAAATACTTGAATCAGAGTTTGCAGAGGATTGATATACTCATTCCGCGAGCAAAATTTTTTTATAAAACTTAAAGCAATACATGTCAAGACGCTTAGTTAAAATAGCGAAAGAATTAAATGTGGGAACCTCCACAATCGTTGAGTTTCTCCAAAATAATGGCTTTGAAATAGACAACAAGCCTACCTCTAAAGTTTCTGACGATATGTATGAAGCTTTGCTTGAGGAATTCAGCAATTCAATAGCGGTAAAGGAAGAAGCGGATAAGCTGATCATTGGTAACCGCGTTCAAAAAGAAGATGAGCCTATAAGCGCAGAGCCTGTGCCAGAGGCGAAAGCAGAAGAGCCTAAGCAGAAGGAAGTTCCTAAGGAAGAAAAGAAAGAGGAAGAAGTAGTAATAAAGGCAGAGGTCCCTAAGGCTGAACTCAAAGTTGTCGGCAAGGTAGATCTTGAAGACCAAAAGCAAAAGAAGAAAAAGGAAGAGTCTAAGGAAGAAAAGAAAGAAGAGCCTGCTCCGGAAGCAGAGCAGAAAACAGATGAGAATAAGGAAGAGCCTGCTCCGGAAGCAGAAAGTACTCCAGACGAAGAAGTGCTCCGTGCTGAAACGCCTCAGCTACAAGGTTTAAAGATTCAGGGCAAAATCGATATCAACAAATTCGAAAAACCCAAGAAGAAAGAAGTTGAAAGCAAGGCGGATTCCAAGGAAGGGCAGACCAAAAGAAAACGTACTCGTAAGAAGGTTACGGCACAATCCCTTATGAAGCGCCAGCAGAATAAGGATAAGTCAAAAGGTAAGAAAGAGGAAGAGCCTAAAACGATATCTCAGAAAGAGATCGAAGAAAAGATCAAGGCTACTATGGCTCGAATCTCCGGTGGAGGAAAGAGCAAGAGACAAAAAGTACGAAGAGACAGCAGGGCCGACAAGAGGGAGAAGCAGGAGATGATGGAAGAGCAGATGGAGGAAACGACACTGAAGCTTACGGAATTCATCTCGGCATCCGAATTAGCCGGCTTACTGGATGTGGGGGTATCTGAAGTGATCACGAAATGTATGAATCTCGGTGTAATCGTATCCATCAACCAGAGAATGGATGCGGAGATCATTGAATTGGTAGCCAACGAATTTGGTTGCGAAGTAGAATTCATTTCTGCCGAGGATCAGGAAGACACTGTTCTTGAAGATGAACAAGACGATCCGGAAGATTTGAAACCACGTGCTCCAATTGTAACCGTTATGGGTCACGTCGATCACGGAAAGACATCACTTCTGGATTATATTCGAAATGCAAATGTTGTAGCCGGTGAGGCAGGTGGTATCACCCAGCACGTTGGTGCGTACTCTGTGAATGTAGGAGATAATAAAGTAACATTCCTGGATACTCCGGGTCACGAAGCCTTTACGGCGATGCGTGCCAGGGGAGCCAAGGTGACGGATATCGTCGTCGTTATCATTGCCGCTGATGACAAAATAATGCCGCAAACAAAAGAGGCTATTTCCCACGCCCAGGCAGCAGGGGTGCCTATCGTATTTGCGATCAATAAAGTAGATAAGGAAGGGGCAGATGCCAACAGGATAAAACAGGAGCTTTCTGAGATGAACATCCTGGTAGAAGAGTGGGGTGGTAAGTACCAGTCCCAGGACATTTCCGCCAAGACAGGATTGAATATAGATCAGCTTCTTGAGAAACTATTGCTTGAAGCTGAAATGCTTGAGCTTAAAGCGAATCCGGATAAATTTGCTATCGGCACAGTCGTAGAGGCCTCATTGGATAAGGGCCGAGGTTATGTCACCAAGCTGTTGGTACAGGCAGGTACTCTTTCAA
>RFSX01000086.1 GCA_009923745.1 Chitinophagia bacterium | reverse complement strand
TATTCAAAATTTTATTATCCATCAAAATTCAGATTCACATATATAAGCCACTCCCCTCTCGGTCAAGGAAATTAGAAAGGCATTACCATTAATGGTATGGTGCTCAAATCTTCTTCGATAGCAGTAGTGTCATCATTTATTTCTGAGGCCTTATCAAAGTGTTTCCAGTAGTATTACAGAGCAATTGAATAAAATAACCATCGCTGGAGGTAAAGTCATACAACCCAAAAGATTGATGAGTCCGGAGTATGGCAGTTTGGCTTTGTTCTATGATTCAGAAGGAAACGGGCCGGCATTATTATTCACTAAAACCGACTAGGATATTAGTAGATCGTTTCTTTTCTGCTCCAGTTCTTTCTTTTGTTTGTTACAGGCTTTTGATTCCTGTTCAAGGCTTAGTTGAAGCCGTTTAATCTGATCCATAGTCGATTCCACATTTGAGATAGTGGACTTTATCTTTTGCTGAATAATCCAGTCGCTTATGAGATTATCAAAGAAGAAATCGGTGAACTTATTGAATTGCAGCTTAGTGATCTGGAATCCTCGAGCGGCCTTTCCTATATCCTGCAGTTCTCCGGCAAACAAGTCTAGCTGGTGCTGTGCTTTCGTTAGATGACTCATCGCCATATCAATCGCGCGATTTTTACTGAGATTCCCCAGCTTGCTGCCAGCCATATCCCAGTTTCCCCAGTCTCTAGCTTTCTTAAGGTATGACAAAACAAGCTTAAGCAATTTCTGCGCTTTTTCTCCTTCTTCAATGGCTTCTTTAATATTCTTGTTAAGAATAACACAGAGGTCGTATTTTTCATTTATGATAGAAAGCAGACGTGCCTCTTCAGTATTATTGTTGGCCAGGATTTCCTGTTCTCTTTGTGACTTCAGGCTTTCAATTTCCTGTCTGAGTATTGGGATGCGATGCACTTTTTCGTCGAGGATATTTATTTCGTATTTCTGCAATTCGAGTGTCTTCTTGATTGCCTTATATTTTAACGAAGCTTCGAGGAAATCCTGTCTTTCTTTTTCCAGTTGCTCTTCCTTGCTGCCAAGCATTTTATGAAACAATGATTTGACGCCCAGGGCTTCGAGGGCTTCTATATCCTTTAACTCCTGGTCAAGGATTTTATCAAGCTCAGCAATATATTCCAGGCCCTTCTTGTATTTTTCTCTCAAATCTTCCAGATGCTTAGCTGCAAGAAGCAATCGCTCATGCTCTTCAATTGCTTTAATGATTTGTTTTTGTATGTCGCTTAGAATGCTCAAGAAGAATTATTGAATCTGATATTGTCGTATTATTTGGCTATCTTGATATAAAAATATACTGTTTTGAGACAATTTAATGCGCTTCATTAATCTTAGCCCTTAAATTACCTGTTATTAAAACACACTTGCATTATGGGATTCTTAAATGACTTAAAAAAATTAATTTTTGGAGCCAGTTCAGTGGCCAAGCATTCTTCTGAGAAAGCCGGCCAATTTGTAAAGGATGAAGTGGAAGATTTATATGACGGTACCAAACAAACTATCGGAAAAGCAGATGAATCTTTTTCTGAATCAACTGGTGCTCTGAGAGATTCCATCAAAAAGAATGCAGACGAACTTAAAGAAAAAGCACGTTCTAAAATGGAAGAAATTTCAGAAAGTCCGGCGGTTAGAAAAGCAGCTGAAACAGCTGAAATGATAGGTAAAAAAATACTTGACGGTGGTGAGAACGTTGTAGAAAAAGCAAAAGACCTGAGTGAAGATGTTGGTGAAAAAGTATTGGACGTCAAGGATGAAATGCTCAAAAAGGCAAAAGAAGTAGCGGATAAGGCTGGTGAGAAATTAGCTGAGACAATGGACAAAGCTGAGAAATGGGCGGAAGAAGAAAGTAAAAAGCCTAAAAGGGAGTTTGCAGAAGAGGATCTTGATATAAGTGAATCCATGCTATCCGATAAGGATGATTTCTTCTCCAAGGCCTCGAAATATGCAGATGGTGATTATGCTGCATTCAGTGAGGGACAAGTGAACATCGAAAAAATTGAGCAGCAGAAAAAACAGTCTACCGAGAAAGCCACTGGATTCGAAGACCTTGACGGTGATGGCAATGAAATTATTGATGATGCCATAATAAATGAATCCGATAATAGCACGGAAGAAGAGTGAATTTCAGTAGGACAGGCAACGAAAATAAAAGGACAAGTATCATATAACTAACGCGTTGGGAATTAAATGTCACCTTTAAGTTTGAACAGACATACAGAAAGGGAGCTGGTTGCACTTTGCTTGCAAGGCGACAGAATGTCTTGTAAGGAACTGTTCGAACTGTATTCTGGTAGAATGATGGCTTTATGTTATCGCTTTGCCAGGGATGCGAATGAGGCTCAGGATATGTTGCAGGAGGGCTTTATAAGGATCTTTAATAAACTGGATTTATACAGCGGTGAAGGATCTTTGGAAGCCTGGATGCGTAGGGTTATGATAAATACGGCGTTGAAATACAGGCAAAAACATATTGATAAGCACAAGTATTCAGAAATCGATAATGTGCCATTGTATGCCACAACCCCTACCATCATTGATGAGCTTTCCAAAGAAGAGATTCTCAAGCTTATTCAGGAATTACCTGATGGATATAGAATGGTTTTTAACCTATATGTCATTGAAGGCTATTCTCATAAAGAAATTGCTGATCAACTGGGCATAGGTGAAAGCACTTCAAGATCTCAGCTGGTAAAAGCTAGATCATTACTGAAAGATAAATTGTTGAACTTAATAAAGTTAGCAGGTTGAAAAACTTTGATGAAAAAATTCGGGACAAATTATTCGGTGCAGAAATGCCCGTAGCATCCGGCGTTTGGGATTCTATCGAAAAGAACCTTGATCGTAAGGACAAAAGGCCTGTCATTTGGATAATGATGCTCATGCTGCTTACAGGTCTGCCAGCATTGTATTTTTCTGTATACCATGAGGCAGGCAGACATGTAGACCATAGCCGCATAATGTCTGATATGAATCAGAATACCTCTGATGCCTTTAATTCTAAAAACATGAGTGCCTCTTTGTCAGCTCCGGAACAAACAGCTAAGCTCGCGCTTATTGAATCAAAAAGCAGTAAAGCTGTTAAATCCCTGTCACGAAAAGATAAGCAGGCATTAGGTTTTCAAATTGTATCTGCCGCCAGTAATAGATCCAGCCTATTCTATGACACGGAGGAATCTTTGGCAGACGATTTTAGCAGATCATCATTGAGTCAATTATCTGTTTTAGATGATGATATAAATAGGATTCCTGGTGAATATGTATACAGCTTTCCAGACAGAGAAGATGCCCTGTTCGGTACTAAAACCGAGTGTCCACGTTTTAGAGAGCAGTGGCCATTACTCTATTCTTTTACAGACGTTTCAATAAGTCATCCCTCTCAGTCACTGAGGACGCAAAATAGTGAGTCGTCAGAACTTGTTGGAATCAGATCCCAGTCCGAATCCTCCTTGCCATCTTTTGGTGTAAGAACCGGATTTGGATATGACTTTTATAATGGTTTGTTTGTTCAAGCTGGTATCGCTTACAATCAAATCAATATTAAATTCCTTCATCGCCAGGAAGATATTATCAATAACAAGACGTCAATAGTTATAGACACATTGTTCAACAGTGAAGGAGAGATACTCTCCATAACAAGAGATACAAGCGTAGTTCAGGAAATTGGTATCAAAGAAACAAGAGGTACCAATACATTCAGAATGATTGACATACCAGTTGAAATAGGATACCACTACCCTCTGAGCAACAAATTCAGCCTTCGTGCTTCTGTTGGTATCGCCTTGAATGTCAGAACGGTATCATCGGGTTATATGCTTGATGCCAATGCGGAATCATTCAGGTATGATGCAGGGGACAGCGCCTATTTTAAAACACGAACAGGTTTATCATATCTGGCAAATCTAGCTGTTGAAACTCAAGTCAGTAGTAATATTTATTTGAATGCCGGAATTCGATGGAGACATTACGGTACAGAATTCAATGCATCCGAAAACCCGGTAGATCAGAGCTTTACAAGTTTAGGCCTTAGCGCTGGAATAAGATATCGTTTGTAGTAGTGAAAATTATTAAAGAGAAAATGATCTCAATGAGAAAACTGATACTTGGATTTGGTTTGATATTTATTTTGGCATCCTGTGTGGATAATCAGGAATTTTTTATCCCCAACATGGGCTCAGGCCCAGAAGCCTACATTAAAGATATTTTACGTTCACAATCCATCCAGAGGACTTTAAATACAGGACAAAATCATGAATTGGTGTCGGACTTAGATACTAAGATTTTACTGCCTGGTAATATTTTGAATCCACAGGAAGCCGAAGAGTATACTCTTCTATTCATTGAACTTAAAGAGTACAGTGATTATATACTTCACGGGATAGATCACGAAGCAAAAGACGGCGCAGTACATGCTATCTATAGTTTCTATATAGCTCTTGAAGAGGATGATAAAGTCCAAAACCTCAATAGTAAAGAGTTCATTGAACTAAGAATTCCGCACGAACAGTTTATGGGAGATATACAATTGGGTAAAGGTGATTATGAGTCTGGTAATCTTATTTGGTATTTTAACAATTCTCAGTTGAATAACAATGTTTCATCTACTCAGTGGGAATATGAAGATGAAAACGGGAATACCATAGTAGAACATGGTTTCAGCGTGCGTGTCAGTGAATCTGGGTGGTATAGCCTGGTAAATATTTCAAGTAATAATTTTGATTATAACTCTGTGTGTCTTCAGTTTGATCCTTTATATAACGCTTCTAATACGGTAGTTTATCTGCTTTCTGATTTTAACACTTTTGCATCCAGGTTAGATTTTGATGCAGACGGATCAATGTGTTCAGAATATCTTCCTTTTGAGCAATCTGGCGCCTACAAACTGGTCAGTATCTCTGAAATTGACGGTCAGTTATATTTTTACAAGGGCCTCGTTGATACCAACAGTGGTGTTGTCAGCGTGAATCCGCAAAGGATATCATCCTCTGATTTGAAAGAAGAAATCTCTGCGCTTTAAAGTCTATTTTTGAGTAAATCGGATATTGCTGCTGGGCTGTAGTTTACAGACTTTAAAACCTTACCATCATTTTTTCTATACACGAGAAAGTGATCCCCACTTTTTACAATCTCTGATTCTGAGCCATCTTTATTGAGGTAGTGTGCCTGGGTTGCTTCAGCTTCTTCTAATGTCTTACATGTTTTACTCATATTGGATCGTTGAACTTCATCAAAGAAGGTCTTAAAATCCGAGCCAAAACCAAACTCAAGTATAGCTCCAGACAAGACATACTGAAGATCGCAAAGAGCGTCAATAACCTCTTCCAGGTCACCTTCTTCTAGTGCTTCTTTCAGTTCGTCTAATTCTTCATCAAGGAGGTTTATTCTCAGTTTACATCTATCCTTGGAAGGAATTTGTGGCTTATCCAGGACAGGAAGTCTGAAGGTTCTGTGAAATTCAGCTACGCTGTTCAATGCTTCTGCTTCAGGAAATTTATTATAGCTCATATTTCTATTGGTTTATTGTGTTCTGAAATTAACTTCAATATCTGTCTTGCTTGTGTTTCTGGGTTATAATTGTTTTCAATAAACAGTCTTGCCGCCTCTCCTACCTGTCGGATTGTTTTTTTACTCTCTAAGGCTTTGTTGATTGTTGCAATAAATTCCTCTGTATCGTTTGCAACCATTGCGTTAACATTGTTTTGTATGTTAATGCCTTCAAAACCTTTAGAGCTGGAAATGACTAGTTTTCCCAATGCCATGCTTTCAAGTACCTTTACTCTTACCCCACTGCCGGACAGAAGAGGTACAATGATTATATCCTGATTGCTTATAAAATCTATAGCTGACTCTATTTCTCCATGAAAATACAAGCCAGGATGTTCCAGGTTCTTGATGACATCAACGGGATTTCGTCCTGCAAGATGAAACTCAATATTTTCATAATTCTTATAAATGGTAGGCCACACCTCTTTAAAAAACCATTCCACGGCTTCTATATTGGGTCGCCAGTCCAGAGAACCTATATAAGCCAATTTTATCATTGGCTTTTCTTCATAGAAATTTTTGGGATATTGTTTTAGTTCAATGCCTATTGGAATTGCCATAGAAGGGATACTGTAGGACAGTTTCTGATATTCCTTTTGATCTATCTCACTGATAGCGAGCAATAAATCAAAAGAGTTTTTAACATCTTGCTCATATTTTTTAAGTCTCCTCGCAGCGAGGTTGTAGTACCACCTGAGCAGTACATTGCTTTGGTTATTGGCCATGTCCTCCCATATCTTGAACTCAAGATTATGGGATCGCATAATGATAAAAGCATTTGATATAGGCTTGATGTGTTCTGCATAAGGAGCCATATAAAGGGATTCAAGTTGAACAACATCATAGCTAGTGTGCAGGAGAATGTGTTGCAGCTTTTTCTTCATTTCCTTCGACGTGAATCGCTCAATATTATAGGAGCTACTTCCTAAGAGGTTGAAAAGTGCCCCCAGGTAGTTTATATCCGTGTTCAGATTTACAGTATCGATGTTCTCATACGGATGTTCGTCATTATTAATTTCTGAAGGATCTGAAAAGTGTTTTGAAGTATTAAAACTCAGCAAATCTATCTTACATCCCAATGACTTGTAGGCTTTTGCAAGGGACAAAACGGCAACGGCTTCCCCGTCTTTGGGAGGTAATGGCATTTTCTTGCAGATCTGAAGAATCTTCATAGTAGATTAGGCCGAAATTTATCCTTGTATCGAGACGAATGTATTAAAATTAATTTTAATAGTTTAGGGGCATGTTAAAAGCATCTAACATTCATAAATCCTACGATAAACTCAAAGTCCTGAAGGGCGTTGATTTAGAAATATCGGAAGCTTCCATAACCAGTATAGTTGGCAAGTCCGGTACAGGTAACCTTGGACTGTCCGAACGTTTGCACCACAAACCCTCTGAGTTGTCGGGAGGTGAACAGCAACGCGTAGCAGTTGCAAGGGCCCTGGTCAATAAACCTT
>RFSX01000085.1 GCA_009923745.1 Chitinophagia bacterium | reverse complement strand
AAGAAAGTTCTCAATAATATATGGCTATCCTTTTTTTATGGCGCCAAGATTGGTGTACTCGGTCTCAATGGTGCCGGAAAGTCAAGCCTTCTCAAAATCATTGCCGGCTTAGATGATAACTATGAAGGCAAGGTATATTTTGATAAAGAATATAAAATCGGATACCTCGCTCAGGAGCCAGAACTGGATGATTCCAAAACGGTAAAAGAAGTGGTACAGGAAGGCGTCCAGCACATCGTGGATGTCGTTAAAGCCTATGATAAGCTTAATGCCAAATTCGCCGAGCCTATGAGTGATGATGAGATGACTGCCTTGTTGGAAAAGCAAGGCGAGTTGGCCGAGAAAATGGACCTTTATAATGCCTGGGAACTGGACCATAAACTGGAAATGGCTATGGACTCCCTGAGGCTGCCTCCCGACGATCAAAAGATTGAATTGCTCTCCGGTGGTGAAAGAAGGAGGGTTGCCCTTTGCAGATTACTTTTAAGTCAGCCGGATATTCTGCTTCTTGATGAGCCTACCAACCATTTGGATGCTGAATCGGTACACTGGCTCGAACAGTTTCTTAAGAGTTTCCCTGGAACAGTCATAGCGGTTACCCACGATCGTTATTTCCTGGACAACGTGGCTGGATGGATTCTGGAACTGGACAGGGGTGAAGGTATACCATGGGAAGGCAATTATTCTTCATGGCTGGAACAAAAGGCCAAAAGACTCGAGCAAGAAGAAAAACACGAATCTAAAAGAAAGAAGGCACTCGAACGAGAATTGGAATGGTCTCGCATGGCGCCTAAAGCACGACAAGCCAAAGGTAAAGCGCGTCTGAATGCCTATGAAAAACTGGCCGGCGAGGAAGTCAAAGAGAAAGAAAGAAAACTTGAACTCTACATACCACCGGGGCCACGCCTAGGAGACCAGGTCATAGAATTCAAAAATGTGAGCAAGTCATATGGTACCCGAATGCTTATAGATGATTTAAACTTCAGCGTTCCCAAGAATGCCATTGTCGGAATAATCGGCGCCAATGGAGTAGGTAAATCCACCACCTTCAGGATGATCATGGGTGAAGAGACACCAGACAACGGCGAAATCAACATTGGCTCTACTGTACATTTAAGTTATGTGGACCAGAGCCACAAGGATCTACTGCCTGAAAAAACGGTATTCGAAATCATCGGCGATGGCAATGAAACTATAGAAATTGGCAATAAAGAATTGAATGTAAGAGCTTATGTTAGCAAGTTTAATTTCACCGGGGCAGACCAGCAAAAGAAACTGGAGGTGCTTTCTGGTGGAGAGCGTAACAGGGTACACCTGGCTATAACCTTGAAGGAAGGAGGTAACGTATTGCTTCTGGATGAGCCTACAAATGACATAGACGTTAATACACTGAGAGCCCTTGAAGAAGCAATTGAAAACTTCGCTGGTTGCGTGTTGGTAATATCTCACGATCGTTGGTTTATCGACAGACTGGCGACGCATATTCTATCATTTGAAGACGATGCCAAAGTTCGATTTTTCGAAGGAAACTTCAGCGCCTATGAGGAATCCAAACTGGCAGAATCGGGAGACATTAGTCCAAAGAGACCGCGTTTCAAAAGCCTTATCGACAACTAGCTAGATGCTATTTGCGGTATTTTTCTTTGAGTAGTTCCGGAAAAGTCTTTTTCACCTTTTCAACTTTGGGACGGCTGACATTGTGTACATACCTGTCATTGGGATGCAGTTCATAATAATTCTGATGGTAATCTTCAGCTACCCAAAACTCCTTGTATGGAGCGACTTCGGTAACAACAGGGTCATTGTACATGCCTGATTCATTCACTTCCAGAATCTTCCTGCTAATGGCTTCCAATTCAGTATCTGTATTATAATAGATAGCTGACCGGTATTCTTCGCCCACATCAGGCCCCTGCCTGTTTAGAGTGGTAGGATCGTGGGCAATAAAGAAGACATCAAGGAGGGTTTCATAGTCCACCAGGTCTTTATTGTAATAAATACAAATGGCTTCACAATGACTGGTCTCGCCTCTGCCCACTGCATAATACTCAGGATATTCCTCATCACCCCCCGAGTACCCGCTGATGACATCTGCAACGCCTTCAATCCTTTCGAATGCTGCTTCAGTACACCAGAAACATCCACCTGCAAAAAAGGCTTGCTCATAGGATTCAAGGTCATTTGCACGTGTATATTTATCAAGTTGATAGGTCTTTCTGTCTTGATCCACAGTTGCGGATTGATTCAAAGCTTTATTGTTTTGACAAGACAAGAATATTCCTAAGAGCAAGTAAGTCAGATAGAGATTCATCTTAGATTTTAGCATAATAACCCAAAGGACCTGAAAATTGTTGTTTAAGCCAGGCCCAGATTTGTTGCGGGGGCGACTTTCCAGTTTGTATTCAATGATTTGATATAGTTCTTATACTCGCGAAATGCTTTGTAGGCAGCAGGAAGGCTTATAGGTCTGTAGCCTCTTGACTTTTGAATGTTGGAGATTTCGTATATCGTTTTCCATAGGCTAAAAAAGCATTTATACTTATCTCTGATGGGCACACGTTTATCATACACATGGATAGGTTCACTGGCGATACCGTTCATTTCCAGGATACGAATGTTCTTCCCTTCAAGCAGCTCTTCCCATGTATTGTATTTAACATCAAAGCGGCCGTAATACACCTCCTTCATCTGCGCATTGATGCCGTTGAACAAATCATGCAGTTGGTCTGAGATCATGTAATTGCCATCCATAAAGGTGGCTCCACGACAGTGGTTCCCTACATGCTCAATGGTTACAATTTCACCCTCTTCGGGGATCGAGTCTAGAAGTATATGAGAACCTTCTTCCTCAAGCCTTTCTATCTGCAGACGACTCCGCGTATCCATGTTCATCAATTGCCTCACGGTAGCAGTCCCATCACCTGTCAGCTTCATCAGGGACTTTATACCTACCGAGACAACTTTACCTTTTTCATCATATGGTTTTTTGACAAAGAATATCCCACACTCATTGGGTAGTTCAACATATTCCTGGATGATGATATCTATTTTATTCGCCGCAAAGTAGCTTGCCAGTTCATATTCACTCCGTATGAGGGCAACCAAAAGTCCTCGTTCACCTACATCAGGCTTTGCAATGACGGGGAATCGCAATCCAGAAGACCCAATCTTATGCAGGATATCTTCCAAGCTGCGTTCCTCTTTTGAAAAGAATACGGTACATGGCTTATAGCTTTCAGGTATCTCCTCCAGGATTTGGAACTTGGAAGCACCCATCAGGGCACCTGTCTTAAAAAAAGGATTGACGTTTGAAAAGAAAAACCAGCGTCGTGATTTGGCGACATAGTACAAGATAACCGGCACCACAGGCAGATAAGCCAGCCACACAGGCCAGTATTCCCATTGTGTCCATTTGACAATGTATTTGGATTCCTTCAGGCGGTCAATCATGAATCTTGAATATCGCAACCTTAAAATAACATAATTTATATATGTGTGTATCGCTATTTTACGCTTTCGAATTCATATATGAAACAAAGTAAAATATCTTGAAAAGTGAAAATCACTATATTGGTATAATCGTATTCTGAATAAATCATAAATGGTATTCCAAAAAAAAGAATGATCAAACGCAGACAATTCCTGGCAGAGCTCTCCACTACAGGATTAGCGATAGCCCTGCCCTATGCAAAATCAGAAAATCTATTGAGGGCCAAAGGCCAATCTACGCGTTCCAAAGCCAATATTGACTGGGCAGCTGTTAGAGAAGATTTCCTGGCAAGCAAAGCAGCTGTTATCAACTTGAATAACGGAAGCTCCAGCAATATGCCGGTCCCTGTATTGGACGAATACACCCGATTAACCCGCGAAGTCAACAGCTTTGCGCCCTATCATGTCATGTCTTCATGGAAAGACATATACAAAACCAACCTGAAAAGGCTGGCTGCATTGACTGGTGCTGAAAATGGACATCTTGCCTTCGTCCGCAATACTACTGAAGCGGTTAATATCATTTTGAGCGGTATCAACTGGCAGAAAGGTGATGAAATTATTACAGCCAACTGGGATTATCCATTTGTTGAATATTCAGTAGATCAGTTGCGACGAAAGCATGGAATTAAAGTAGTCAACATAGACCACCACTTGCCGGGTTTATCAGACGAGGATATTATAAAAAAATTCAAAGAGAGAATAAGTGCTAAAACACGCTTATGTATTGTGACCTGGATGACGCATCGCGAAGGTCAGATCCTGCCATTGGAAAAAATTTGCAAAACCGCACATCAGCTAGGCGTAAAGGTTTTGGCTGATGGTGCACACATGGTCGGACAATGCCGAATTGATCTCTCCAAGAGTCGGGTTGATTATTTTGCCAGCTCACTCCATAAATGGCTCAATGCACCACTGGGAAGCGGGATGCTGTATATTCGAAATGACAGGATGGAAGAACATTTCCCCTATCTCAGCATAGATCCAAAAATGGAAAGCTCCCCAAGTAAGTATGAATATCTTGGGACGCGACCATTTCAGAATCTGGCTGCCTTAGGATCAGCTATTGACTACCTGGAACTGACAGGTATTGATGCCAAGCAATCCCGACTGCATGAGTTGTCATCGTACTGGATAAATACCGCTCAAGATTTCAGAAATGTAATCATCCACACCGATACCGACAGGTGTTGTGCCTGTGCAGCATTCAGCATAGGCAATATGCCATCGGGCAAAATTAAAAAGCAAATGGCTGAAGAATTTGGAGTGCACCTTAAGTCAAGTGCTATCGGAAAAACGCCGACCATCAGAGTCAGTCCAAATATATATACCAATTTCAAGGACCTGGATCGATTCCTTGAAGGCTTGGAAAGCATAGCCTCTAAGTACTAATTTGAATACCTTGTAAATGGACATTTGTTTTCAATGGCTTGAGTTGTACAGATCGATAGCGACAATAGCCTTTTTGCATATTGAATGGAGTAGAATGGAATGAAGAAATAGAAGAAAACAAAAAATGATGGGCGGCTTAAAAAATACTGTGCCCATCATTGGCTGTACGTAATACGGGCGAAAGTGCTGATATGAAAGTATTTACATTAAATAAACGAACTGCGAAACGGAAAGTGAAGTGCCTTGAAATCCCCTACTAAGCATAGCAAAGAACGTTGTAGCCAATTTGAAAAAGGACTGTGAAAGAAAGAATAATCGGAATTGACATCGCAAGAGCATTAGCAGTTATCGGAATGATAATCGTTAACTTCAAAGTCGTACTTGGAGAAAATGGATTGAGTTGGGTAAAATCATTTGCGAGTGCTTTTGAAGGAAAGGCAGCAGCAACTTTTGTGGTTTTAGCAGGCGTTGGGCTAGCCTTAATGACAAATTCCGCATTGAGAAATAATGACAGTCAAAAATTAAAAACTGCAAAAATAAAAACATCACAAACGAAACAGTTGCTGAAGTTGTAAAAGCTGCATTAATCAATAAGCCCACACTGTGAATGGCACTTCAGTATGACAGTACCTATTAAAGACAGGGCAGCATTTACACTCGCGAAAAATGCCTTATCTTTATTTGCTGCAAAGCTTTACATACAATACACAAGATGACTCGTACTGATATCATAGAAGAAAGATTGACAGGCTTGCGCCAAACACTTCGCAGCCATGACCTTTACGGAAACATCCAAAATATCAAGGATGTGCAAGTATTTATGGAGAATCACGTTTTTGCAGTTTGGGATTTTATGTCTTTATTGAAAGCTCTACAACAAGAGTTAACTTGTATTCGCACTCCTTGGACAGCTCCCAAAAACCCAATTCTATCGAGATTCATTAATGAGATTGTTCACGGCGAAGAAAGTGACCTTAATGAAAATGGGGAGCCTGCAAGTCACTATGAAATGTACATTGAAGCGATGATCGAAATCGGAGCTAATACAAACGGAATAAAAGAATTCATCAGTCAAATTGAATCAGGACATTCGGTTGAATTCTCGCTTATTAAAACTGAACTCGATAGCGCAGTGGCAGATTTTGTGAATTATACTTTTTCCATTGTAGGAACTAGAAAGCCACATCTAATCGCAGCTTCATTTACATTCGGAAGAGAAGATGTAATACCGGATATGTTTCTGGAAATAATAGAAAAATCAAAAATCCACGGTCAGGAATACAGGAAATTAAAATACTACCTTGAACGGCATATAGAATTGGATGGAGATGAACATGGCCCTCTTTCCCTTCAAATGGTAGAAGAGCTTTGCGGAGACGATGAAACTAAATGGTCCGAGGTAGAGGAAGTTGCCAAGAAATCTTTGATCAAGAGAATAGAATTATGGAATGCTATTAATACCATAATTACTAATAAAAGAAAGTATGCATCAACACCATAACCACATTAAAACCTTGGCTTAGCTACAAACCCTTGTGCCATATAAATCAGACTTAATAGGAAATGAATTTAATAAATAAACCTTACCAATTTTTTCTATCTGAATACGCCAAACAGCGGATTGAAAAAACAATACTATATGTTGCGTTATTTGGCTTTTTTATTCACTTAATTTTCATTTACGTTACATGAACTACCGAGTGTAGTTGCGGAAAAATCCGCTAAACGCTGTGAAGCGATAGCACGCCGTGAGGCGTAAGGAGATAACGATGAAAGCTAAGAAGCTAATATTAGGCCTCTGCATGTTAGGGGGCATCTATACCTCAGCAGCAACAGCCGAGGTAATTCAGGATTGCGTATTGACCGGCGAGGTCGTCAGTGTCAGCCAAGTGGAAGACACAATGCGCGTTAAATTCTACGATTTGAAACACGGTGAACTCGCTAATTGCACGATGAAGCGTCGAGCGAAACGCGGGCGAGTGGCAGCAGATATGACTACATCTGGGCTGGAGATTCCGCGTGGTTCACAGGTGACCTACGCCTTTCAACAGACGCGTTCCGAGTCCAAGTGGCAGCTGCTAGAAATTCAGCGACCGGTTCTGCTCAGTTCAAAACTCTGATCTAAACGCCACACTAAAACTACAGCAAGCGATCCGGGTTTTATGAGCCTGGGTCGCTTTTGT
>RFSX01000084.1 GCA_009923745.1 Chitinophagia bacterium | reverse complement strand
TTCACAGTGAAACGTATTCTTTACTGATTGATACATATATAAAAAACAATAAGGAAAAAGATTATCTACTTAACGCGATAGAGCACCTTGACTGTGTTAAGAAAAAAGCAGAATGGGCTCTTGAGTGGATCGACAATGCCACATTCGCAGAGCGCTTGATTGCTTTTGCTGCAGTAGAAGGAATTTTCTTCTCCGGATCATTCTGTTCAATTTTCTGGTTAAAGAAAAGAGGACTTATGCCGGGTCTTTCATTTTCAAATGAATTGATATCAAGAGATGAAGGCATGCACTGTGATTTTGCCTGTTTGCTATATAATAATCACATTCAAAATAAACTTCCAAAAGAAACCATCCAAAAAATCATTTGCGACGCCGTAGAGATTGAAAAAGAATTTGTTAGCGACGCTATTCCCGTCAGACTGATTGGTATGAACGCAGACTCCATGTGTCAGTACATAGAGTTTGTGGCAGATCGCCTATTGGTGGCTTTAGGTAACGAGAAAGTTTACAAAGCTGAAAATCCATTCCCTTGGATGGATTTGATCTCGCTTCAGGGTAAGACCAACTTCTTTGAGAAAAGGGTAGGTGATTACCAGAAAGCGGGTGTTATGGCTGAGAAAGACAAGCAGATTTTCTCGCTTGATGAAGATTTTTAGTATTAGAATAATATAACAACTACTATTTCCCAAGAAGGCGCTATCCTTCATGGGCAAAACCAACACTGAGGTATTATTTAACCTCTTTAATCTTAATGAGAATATGGAAGTAATTAAAAGAAATGGAATACGACAGGATGTAAGCTTCGATAAAATTACAGCGCGTGTCAAGAAATTATGTTATGGCCTGGATCCCGAATATATTAACCACATTGAAATATCACGTAAAGTCATAAACGGCCTCTATGATGGCGTGACCACATCAGAATTGGATAACCTGGCTGCCGAAACAGCGGCTTCACTGGCTACGGAACATCCAGATTATGCTGTACTTGCTGCTCGTATTGCGGTGTCCAACCTCCACAAGAATACCAACAAGTCGTTTTCGGAAACCATGCGTGACCTTTATGATTATATAGACCCAAAAACTGGTGACAAGGCCGGATTGATATCGGACATGCACATCAAGATCATAGAGGATAATGCTGCTGCACTGGATGCTGCTATTATCTATGACAGGGATTACAGTTTTGATTACTTCGGCTTCAAAACCCTGGAGCGTTCCTACTTGCTCAGGATGAATGGTAAGGTCGTAGAGCGTCCTCAGCATCTTCTCATGAGAGCGTCTATAGGAATCCATGGAGAGGATATTGATTCAGCCATTGAGACGTATAATCTTATGTCTGAAAAGTGGTTTATCCACGCGACACCGACTTTATTCAATGCCGCAACGCCAAAGCCACAACTTTCTTCTTGCTTCCTTCTGTCCATGACGGATGACAGCATCAGTGGCATCTTTGAAACCCTGAGCCGATGCGCCAAGATTTCACAGTCTGCCGGCGGAATTGGATTAAGCATACATAATATCAGGGCACAGGGAAGTTATATCAAAGGAACGGGAGGAACGTCCAATGGTATTATTCCTATGCTGCGAGTATACAATGACACGGCTCGTTATGTAGACCAGGGAGGTGGAAAGCGTAAAGGAGCTTTTGCCGTTTATCTCGAGCCTTGGCATGCGGATATTTTTGAGTTTCTGGATTTGAAAAAGAATCATGGGAAGGAAGAAATGCGCGCCAGAGACCTGTTCTATGCTATGTGGATATCTGACTTGTTTATGGAACGCGTAGAATCTGACGGAGACTGGAGCCTTTTCTGTCCTAATGAAGCACCGGGATTATACGACACCTATGGTGATGAATTTAAAGCACTTTATACTAAATATGAAGATCAAGGGATAGCAAGAAAGACGGTAAAAGCGCGTGATCTTTGGGGGGCCATTATGGAATCCCAGATTGAGACGGGTACACCATACATCCTCTATAAAGATGCGGCCAACGAAAAGTCAAACCAGAAGAACCTGGGCACGATCAGGTCCAGTAATCTCTGTACTGAAATTATGGAATATACATCTGCTGATGAGGTAGCTGTGTGTAACCTGGCTTCCATATCACTAGGAAAGTTCGTTGATACCGA
Source organism: Chitinophagia bacterium (assembly GCA_009923745.1). Classification (GTDB taxonomy): domain Bacteria; phylum Bacteroidota; class Bacteroidia; order Chitinophagales; family Saprospiraceae; genus RFSX01. Next base: position 4,941 of record RFSX01000084.1, on the reverse strand, counting down.
GAAGAAAACATACGATTTCCAGAGATTGTATGATGTAACAAGAATAGTTACTCGAAATCTGAACAAGGTTATCGATGTGAACTATTATCCGGTAGAGGAGGCGAGGAATTCAAACATGAGACACCGACCAATCGGAATCGGGGTTCAGGGCCTTGCAGATGCGTTCATAGGCATGCGTATGCCTTTCGATAGCCCTGAGGCTATACAATTGAACAAAGATATTTTTGAGACCATTTATTACGCAGCATTGACAGAGTCAAACGCTATTGCTGAGAAAGATGGTGCTTATAAGACATTCAAAGGAAGCCCAGCCAGTAAGGGTGAGCTTCAGTTTGATATGTGGGGTGTCAAACCATCAGACCGATGGGATTGGGCTGGACTTAAGAAAAAAATTAAGTCTAAAGGAATCAGAAACAGTTTATTGCTAGCTCCAATGCCTACTGCATCAACGAGCCAGATCCTGGGTAATAACGAATGTTTTGAACCATATACATCCAATATTTACAGCAGGCGAACATTATCAGGAGAATATGTGGTTGTTAACAAACACCTTCTGAAAGACCTGATTGAAATGGGACTCTGGAACAACGAGATGAAGCAGAGACTGATGGCCGCGAATGGAAGTATACAGAACATTGATAACATTCCGCAAAACATCAAGGATCTTTACAAGACTGTGTGGGAGATCAAGCAAAAGGTCATTATTGATATGGCAGCGGACAGGGGCGCTTTTATCTGTCAGAGCCAGAGTCTTAACCTGTTTGTTGAGAATCCTAACCTGGCTAAGCTTTCATCCATGCATTTTTACGGTTGGAAGAAAGGTTTGAAAACAGGAATGTATTATCTCAGATCTAAGGCTGCTGTAGATCCAATCAAATTCACACTGGATGCGGACTACAAAAATAAGTATGGAGATAATAAAGAGGTAATGGATATCAATGAGGAAAACGCTGAAGTACAGGAAGGAGCCGTGTGTAATATGGATGACGGTTGCCTGATGTGTGGCAGCTAGAATATAGCATCTATTTAAAACGAAAAGCAGACCCCCTGAAGGCATGAACTTCAGGGGTTTTTGTTATTATAATTATGTACTTTTGCGGTCGGTTTAAAGAACAAATAAATGGATTACAGTTTAAGTCATATCAAAGAGCTAGAGTCGGAATCAATTTTTGTTCTCCGAGAGGTAGCAGCACAGTTTGAAAATCCGGTCCTGATGTTTTCAGGGGGCAAGGATAGTATTCTTATGGTCTATCTGGCTTATAAGGCTTTTTATCCCGCGAAAATTCCTTTTCCATTATTGCATATAGACACAGGTCATAACTTTCCTGAAACAATCAAATACAGGGATGACTTGGTTGAAAAATATGGGGCAAAGCTTATAGTTGGATCCGTACAAGATGCAATTGACAAGAAATTAGTTGTAGAAGAAACAGGCTACAATGCATCAAGAAACAGTCTCCAAACAGCAGTTTTATTAGAATCATTAGAAAATGGAAAGTTTGATGCTGCCCTGGGTGGTGCCAGACGCGATGAGGAAAAAGCCAGGGCCAAGGAGCGGTTCTTTTCCCACAGGGATGAATTTGGACAATGGGATCCTAAAAACCAAAGACCGGAGCTTTGGAACCTGTTTAATGGAAATTGTAGAATCGGAGAGCATTTCAGAATATTCCCGATCAGTAACTGGACAGAGTTGGATGTATGGCAATATCTTGCCTACGAGAAAGTAGAATTGCCCTCTTTATATTTTGCACATGAGCGCGAAGTTCTTGAACGTGATGGTATACTATTGGCTGATTGTGATTACATCAGGAAAAGGCCTGAAGAAAAGACCTATAAGGCTACCGTTAGATGTCGAACGATTGGTGATATGACATGTACAGGTGTTTGGAAATCCGATGCCTCTAATGTAGAAGATATAATCGAGGAAATTGCTACTACGCGTTTAACAGAGAGGGGAGGAAGAACAGACGATAAAAGGTCTGAGACGAGTATGGAGGACAGGAAAAAGCAAGGTTATTTCTAGAACAATCAAAAGAAAAGCATGAGCAATCAAAATACAGAACTGTTAAGGTTTACGACGGCCGGATCAGTAGACGACGGGAAGTCTACGCTGATAGGTAGAATGCTTTACGACAGTAAATCTATTTTTCAGGATCAATATGACCAGATTAAAGAAGTCAGTGAAAAGAGGGGAGAAGAGGGCGTTAACCTGGCCTTGTTGACAGATGGTCTTAGATCGGAACGAGAGCAAGGAATCACAATTGATGTGGCATACAGGTACTTTGCTACACCCAAGCGTAAATTCATTATAGCAGATACTCCAGGTCATATTCAGTACACCCGTAACATGGTTACTGGGGCTTCAACAGCCAATGTTGCCTTGATTCTTGTTGACGCCCGAAATGGGGTTGTAGAGCAAACTAAGAGGCATGCAATCATTGCTTCACTTCTTCAGATCCCTCATCTGGTTGTGTGTATCAATAAGATGGACCTCGTGGATTACGATGAAGAAACCTACAATCAAATCCAGGATGACTTTGAAAAGTTTGCAGCTAAACTGGATGTTACGGACGTACATTATATTCCTATTTCTGCTTTGATGGGAGACAATGTTGTTCATAGGTCTGAAAAGACTAAATGGTATGAAGGTCCTACTCTTATGTACTATCTTGAAAATGTACATATCGCCAGTGACCATAATTTCATTGATTCCAGATTTCCTATTCAATATGTCATTCGACCGTATACCGATGAATTCCACGACTATAGAGGTTACGCTGGTCGTATGGCTGGTGGTGTCTTGAAAGTGGGTGATGAGGTCACATTATTGCCAAGTGGGTTTTCGACAAAAATCAGCCAGATTCAAGGACCTGCCGGAGACCAGGAAGAATGCTTTCCACCAGAATCTGTGAGTATACTCTTAGAAGATGATTATGACTTGAGTCGTGGTGACATGATAGTCAGAGCTAATAATCAACCTGAGGTTACACAGGATATAGAAATAATGCTGGTTTGGTTCGATCAAAGTGCTCCCTTAAGATTAAATGGGAAGTATACAGTTATGCACACAACTAAGCAGGCGCGTTGCATAGTAAAAGATATTCGCTACAAGCTGGATATAAATACCCTGCATAGAGATCAGGAAGATCTTGAGATTAAGATGAATGATGTGGCCAGAGTAGTACTCAGGACTACGAAGCCACTCTTTGTTGATTCTTACCGTAAGAACAGGATTACAGGTTCAATGATCCTGGTTGATGAAGGCACCAATAATACAGTGGGGGCAGGGATGGTTATTTAGTAATATTCTTTTTTACTATTTTTTTTTTCTTTTGTCCGGCAACAAAAGAACGAAAAGCGCCGTCCAAAATAAGGGGCTATTTCACTTCACAATCCCTTCAGCTCAAGAATGCTGCTTTCCAATCCCAATAATTATTGGGATCTAAATCGCGACGCATTCTTTCGCCGCGCCCTGTATTTTGGACATCTACATATTTAACAAAAAGTCCATCACTACTTTCCCTGATCTGTCTGGATGGAATTCTTACATTGCAATTTGACCATCGATTAATTTAAAAAGGCAGACTAGAGCTTTTGGGTACTTTTGGGGCAATGCCAAAAGTACCAAGGAAATAATTAATAAAGAGCGGTTAAAGATTAATATCTAATTAATCTTTGTCTTGAAATACTCATATGTAATGGCCATACCCTCCGCTCTAGAAACTTTAGGCTCCCATCCTAGTATTGACTTTGCTTTAGTAATGTCGGGCTGTCTTATTTTTGGATCATCCTGAGGTAATTCTACGTTAATCACTTTAGAATTGCTGCCTGTCATAGCTATGATCTCTTCAGCCAATTGATTGATCGTGATTTCAACAGGGTTGCCGATATTAACGGGTTGAGCATAATCGCTCAATAGGAGTCGGTATATACCATCGATAAGATCACTGACATAACAAAAGGAGCGTGTTTGGCTACCATCTCCAAAAACAGTGATGTCTTCACCTTTCATAGCTTGAGCAAAGAAGGTAGGCAAAGCCCTGCCATCATCGACACGCATGCGTGGTCCGTAGGTGTTAAAAATGCGCACTATGCGTGTATCTACACCATGAAAAGTATGATACGCCATGGTGATGGCCTCCATAAACCTTTTAGCTTCATCATATACTCCCCGGGGACCTACAGGGTTTACATTACCCCAATACTCTTCTGTTTGTGGATGAACTAGTGGGTCACCATAAACCTCAGAAGTTGAAGCAATCAGCATACGAGCTCCTTTATCTTTGGCTAGACCTAAACAATTTAAAGTACCCAGCGAACCCACTTTCAAGGTTTGAATGGGCATTTTCAAGTAATCAATTGGACTTGCGGGTGAAGCAAAATGCATGATATAGTCTAGTTCTCCAGGAACATGTACGAATTTGGTAACATCATAGTGTTGGAATTCGAAATTCTTTTCGCTGACCAGGTGTTCGATGTTTTCCAAACTACCAGTCAGCAAATTGTCCATTCCTATGACTTTAAATCCTTCAGAAAGAAACTTGTCGCAAAGATGTGATCCTAAAAAACCTGCTGCTCCTGTGATGAGAACTTTCTTCATTAATTTGATTTATCAGCCAATATACATTTGTTTAAAATAACCATATCGCCTAAAAACCCATTGCACTGACCCTTAATTTTTATTGAAGACCCAAGCTGAGGCAAATTATTTGGTTCTTCATCCAAGGTACACATAACGGCACCGTACTCGCTGGCTTTAATAATCATGACAGTTGCATCCTGTTGGTCCTTATCGATATTCACAAGTTGTCCATATACTTCAACTACCTTTCCATTGTATGTTTGATTGGCTTTGTTTTCATTTTTTGAGTATTTAGCGAAAAGCTCGGTGGCCTGTATGCTTTGAACAGCTGATTTATTTTTGACACTCGCCTGAGGCAT
>RFSX01000083.1 GCA_009923745.1 Chitinophagia bacterium | reverse complement strand
TGACAGCACAAAATGATGCCATCACCAAATACTTTGACCAGTACAAGGACGACAGTAATTTCACAATCGTCAACATCAGTCCAAAACTTTTTGAAATGATTGCCAACATGGCTCAGGAAGAGATCGATGATGATGAGGTCCTCGAAATGATTAAAGAAATGAAAGGTCTTAAAGTCCTTAAAACAGAGGTAGAGCCAATGAAATACTACAACGAAGCCATCTCAAAGATTGATACAAAATCTTATGAAGAGCTGGTAACTGTAAGGGATGAAGACCAAAACGTTAAGATTCTATCTAAAGATGAAGAGGGTGGTAAAATCGTAAACGAAATGCTCATCATTGTAGGAGCTGAAGACGAGTTTGTACTGGTATCCATAGTAGGTAAGCTGCACATGAGCAAGTTGGTCAAGTTGGCTAAGAACATGGATATCGACGGCATGGAGCACCTTGAAAACCTGGATAGGGAGTAATTACAATTATTGAATGCGAACCGCTGGAATCAAATAGTAAAAATTTTCGAATACGATGTCAGCTTTAATTGCGGTCAGAATATCAGCACTAATATTTATCGCGTGGATGGTCAGTCCTGTAACACTCCCATTCCAGGACACCAAACCGGATAAGTTCATCAATTACATCAAAAAAGATCCATCCTCGATAGCATTAACCATACCGGGATGGTTTATCAAGATGGTTGGAAATCTAGCGGCGCGCACCGATATGGATGACTCTGAAGCTGTAATCATCAAAGAGCTTACCGGACATATCAAGAAGCTCAGATTTGTGGTCGCTGAAAAACTGCCTGAAGGCATTGAAGACAAATTCGCTAAGCTGAAAGACCATCTGGCGAAAGAGAGTTATGAGCCCTTGGTCAATGTAAGAGATCAAAAAACTAAAGTACAGCTATGGGCAAAATTCGATGGTAAGATCATCAAACGCATGGTGATCTCTGTTCTCAACGATGACGATTCATCTGTCTTTTTCAATATCAAGTCTGAACTAGATTTCGATAAATTGAAGAAAATGGATTTTTACAAAGAGATGAAGAATGGTTCGATAGTTAGTATTCCATCTGCTCCAAGTCCAGCTCAACTTGTCCCCTGATAAGATCTTCAAATGTTTCGCGTTCACGAATCAGCAGGTCCTTTCCTTTATGAATGAGCACTTCTGCAGGCCTGAAACGGGAATTATAATTTGACGACATCGAGTAACAATACGCTCCGGCATTTTTGAACATGAGGATATCATCCTTGCGAACCAGTGATATTTTTCTGTCTACGCCGAAAGTATCTGTTTCGCAGATATAACCCACTACCGAATAGATTTTATGCTGACCATCCGGGTTGGTAATATTTACAATTTCATGATAGGCATCGTAAAACATAGGTCTGATCAGGTGGTTCATCCCCGAGTCCACACCGATAAATGTGGTTGCCGGTGTTTGCTTTACAAGATTGACCTTGCACAAAAAGTAGCCGGCATTACTGACCATGTATTTACCGGGCTCGAATTTAAGATCCAGTTTCCTCTTCCTTGAATGGCAGAATTCATTGAACATGACGCTGAACTTTTCTCCAAATTCTGGCATATTGGTCTCAAGCCCGCCCTCTTTATAGGCGACCTTAAAACCTGAACCGAAGTCGACGAACTTTACAGAGTCAAATTTATCTACAACGTCAAGGATAACTTCCGCAGCATGAATAAATATATCCGAGTCCAGGATATCAGAGCCCGTATGCACATGTATGCCTTCTACATCTATATTGAAACTCTTGACGATACGCTCCAGAAGGGGTACCTGGTGGATTGAAATGCCAAATTTAGATCCGATATGCCCCACAGATATTTTCCTGTTGCCCCCACCCATTAGGTGAGGATTTATTCTGATGCATACGGGTATGTGCGGATATGTGGATCCAAAATACTCCAGCATCTCAAGGTTGTCAATATTTATCTTGACGCCCAGCGTTACGGCTTCATCGTATTCCGATTCAGAGATATTGTTGGGTGTAAACAATATGTCATGAGGCTGAAATCCAGCCTTAAGCCCCAGTTTTACTTCCTGAACTGAAACACAGTCCAGTCCCGCCCCATAACTTTTGAAGCATTTAAGGATGCTTATGTTTGAAAGGGCCTTGCACGCATAATGAACTTTAAGTGACTCCACATCAAATGCACTGGTGAAGTTCCGATAGTTCTCCTCCATTTTAAAGCTATCGTAAACATATAGTGGGGCTCCATATTTTTCGATAAGATCTGCCAATCCTATACCCTGTAATTCCTGCATGACATAAAATTTGAACGCCAAAATTAGTGCTATTTGCTTAATCCTACTCAGACTTGATACAATTGACAAAATTTTATCATATTGTATTTATTATTGCAATAAAATAGACAGGCCTTTGATCTCAAAAAGAAGCATACAGCAAGTTCTTGACACCGCCAGGGCTGAAGACATCGTTGAAGACTATGTCAGCCTCAAAAGACGCGGGTCAAACCTTATCGGCCTCTGCCCTTTTCATGATGAAAAAACGCCTTCATTTACAGTTTCCCCTTCAAAGAATATTTATAAATGTTTTGGCTGCGGTAAAGGTGGTGGCCCGGTTCAGTTTTTAATGGAACATGACCAGATGTCTTTTCCTGAGGCGGTACGCGTATTGGCCAAGAGATACAATATAGAGCTCGAAGAAGAAAGAAGAGAGGACCAGGAGGCCTGGGAAGAACAAAAGAGGCAGGAAGAAAGCTACATGATCATCAATGAATTTGCCTCCGATTTTTTTAAAAAACAGTTATTCGACACGCAGGATGGCAAAGCCATAGCACTCAGTTACTTTAAAGAACGTGGCTTCCTTGAATCAACCATAAAGGATTTTGACCTGGGTTATGCCCCCGACTCAGGGAAAGTGCTCACCGAGAAAGCAGAAAAAGCTCAATACAATAGCTCCTATCTGAAAGAGATTGGCCTTAGCTCCGAAAAAGGCTACGATTTTTTCCGCAACAGGGTTATGTTCCCCATACATTCTGTATCAGGAAAAGTGATTGCCTTTGCCGGGAGGACAATGAGTACGTCCAAGAAGCAACCCAAATACATCAACTCTCCGGAAAGCATCATCTACAACAAACGCAGAGTGCTCTATGCCATCCACCTTGCGAAATCAGAAATCCGCAAGAAGGATAATTGCTATATCGTAGAAGGTTATACCGATGTCATAAGCCTGCATCAAAATGGTGTAAGGAATGTAGTAGCTTCATCGGGAACCGCACTGACGAGCGAACAAGTTCGTTTGGTAAAAAGACATACGGACAATATTACATTCCTTTATGATGGAGATGCTGCCGGCGTAAAAGCTGCTATGCGTGGTCTCGATATTGTGCTTCAGAATGATATGAATGTCATGCTGGTATTGTTGCCGGAATCTGAAGACCCTGATTCCTATATCCGACGGGTAGGCACTGAAGCTTTCGAGCAATACATTGCAGAGAATGCCAAAGACTTCATCTATTTTAAAATGGCGCTGCTGCTCGAAGAAGCCGGCAATAATCCGGTAAAGAAAGCTGAGCTCATCAAGGATATCATTAAGTCCATTGCCAATGTCAGAGAACCCATCAAACGTTCTCTCTATATAAAAGAATGCAGCCAAAGCCTTGAAATCCATGAGGAACTCCTCATCAGGGAGGTCAATAAAATCATACGCGAAGAAATACGCCAAAAGCGTTTGGAGAAAGAACGCGAGGAGCGTGTCGCTCTCGGAGAACAAGCCTTTCGTTCTGCTGAAACACCCGTAGAACAAGCTCGTCAATACCAGCCAAGTCCAAAGCTTTCAAGAAAGACACATGTCTACCAGGAAAAAGATCTTGCACGTATTATTGTATGTGCCGGAGACAAGCTAATATCGACAGAAGATGAAGAAAAAATAAGGGTTGCGGACTTTATATATTCTAATATCCTGGATGTCATCGACCATTTTGATGAAGCTATGTACAGGAAAATCATTGAAGAGGGATTCAAAGTCTCTGAATCGGAAAATCACGGGCAATCCGGTATTTCCAATTACTTTATTAATCATGAGGATCCAATGGTAAGGGAATTCGCTATTGACTGCAACAGCTCACCCTATGTATTTGCCAATTGGGAAAGCAAGGACGTCTACCTGCAAACTCAAAAGATGCCCGAGGAAAACTTTTATAGAGATAGCCTGCAATCCATACTGCGCTTTAAACTCAAGAAAATTTCCAAAGTCATCGAAGAACTTAAAAAGAGATCTGAAAATACCCTACAGGACCCCAAACAAACAGAAAACATTCTCAGGGCTTACCAGACCCTGAGTGAACAACGAAAACATATAGCTAACGATTTGGGAACAGTCGTTCCTTAATTATACTGCTTTATCGATGCAATTAAGATCTTCAAAAGCTTTAATCAGGCGCTTTTTGAAGCTACCCTCTCCTGCTCTAAGCCATTGTCTTGGATCGTACACCTTCTTATTAGGTTTGTCATTGCCTTCAGGATTACCGATTTGAGTTTGCATGTATCCTCTCTTATCTTCATAATAATCCCTGACACCTGTCCAGAAAGCCCACTGGAGGTCGGTATCAATATTCATTTTAACCACACCATAGTCGATAGCTTCCCTGATTTCTTCTGTTGATGAGCCTGAGCCACCGTGGAAGACAAACTTGATAGCCTGATCTGTGGTCAAGCCTAATTTATTTTTAAGATACTCTTGGGAGTTTTTAAGGATTTTAGGAGTTAATTCAACATTGCCCGGCTTGTAAACACCATGAACATTTCCAAAAGCCGCAGCAATGGTAAATCGATCTGATATTTCCATCAATTTCTCATAAGCGTAAGCCACCTCTTCAGGCTGCGTATACAATTTCGCATTGTCGATATCCGTATTGTCAACACCGTCCTCTTCACCTCCTGTGACACCCAACTCTATTTCCAGAGAGATGCCAAGATCCCTCATACGCTTCATATATTCGCACGATATCTCTATGTTTTCCTCTAGAGATTCCTCGGATAAATCCAGCATATGGGAAGAGTAAAGGGGATATTTGTTTTTCTCGTAATGGCGCTCGCTGGCATCCAACAAACCAGAAACCCATGGCAACAATTTCTTTGCACAGTGGTCTGTGTGTAATATAACTGTTACACCGTAGGCTTCTGCGACAGTATGTATATGCTGTGCGCCTGAGATACCACCTAATATGGCAGCCTGCTGATTTTCATTGTTTATTGACTTGCCGGCAAAAAACTGTGCACCACCATTTGAAAACTGAATAATAATTGGTGAATTTATATCCCTGGCAGTTTCAAGACAGGCGTTCACTGAGTTAGTTCCGACTACATTGACTGCAGGAAGTGCAAAATTATTTTCATTGGCGTAATCTAGCAGTGCAGTCACCTCATCACCATGCAATACCCCTTTTCTGAATTTACTCATGTTTTTCGTTTAATAGTTTTAAATAATTTCTTTGGCTGCCAAATATCTTTCTGCATCCAAAGCTGCCATACAACCTGTTCCGGCAGCGGTTACTGCCTGTCGGTAAACATTATCCTGTGCATCACCGCTCGCAAATACACCAGGAATCTTGGTCGTTGTGTTATCGGCTCCAGTGATCAGGTAGCCGGATTGATCCATATCAAGCCAATCCTCGAATATATCTGTGTTTGGTTTGTGGCCAATAGCTACGAAAAAGGCCTTGGCATCTATAACCGATTCTTCCTTGGTCACATTATTAATGACACGCGCTCCCGTAACTTCTTCATCACCCAATACTTCCAGGGTCTCTGTATTCCAGTGCACCGTAAGGTTCTTAGTGTTCAATACCCTATTCTGCATAATCTTTGAAGCCCTCATCTCATCACGCCTCACCAACAAGTGTACGTGACTGCAAAGCTTGGCAAGATAGGTTGCTTCCTCAGCTGCCGTATCTCCTCCTCCTACGACAATAGTATCCATACCCCGAAAGAAGAATCCATCACAAACCGCGCAAGCGGAAACACCTTTATTCATCAGAAGTTTTTCAGACTCTAGTCCCAACCATTTGGCGCTGGCACCTGTAGATATAATTATGGTATGTGCCTGAAACTCCTCACCAGACTCCGTCGTCACTTTGTGGACAGGTCCCGTAAAGTCAACTTTAGCGATCATATCCGATCGAATATCTGTTCCGAATCGTTCTGCCTGCTTCTGGAAATCTGCCATCATCTGAGGTCCTAATACGCCCTCAGGGTAGCCTGGATAATTCTCTACATCATTGGTGATCATCAACTGGCCTCCCGGCTCTTTACCTGTAAACAATAGTGGTTTCAAGCCTGCCCGTGCTGCATAAATCGCTGCAGTATAACCTGCAGGTCCCGAGCCAACAATAATGCATAATCTGATGTCCTCTGCCATTCTCAAATTTTGGTTACAAATATACTTTTTTAACGCAAATGGCCCTCCCGGGTTTCCATTTGTTTACTTATTAGTGTTGAAAGAAAGAATCCTCTTTTCTCCATCCTTGATTTTGCAGGCAGTAGCCCTTTTCAGAGCTTCCTGTTTTTGGACATTTAGAATATACCTCTCTCTCGTTGTTTTTATAATTGCCCAATATCTGCGCAGCAGCGGGGTTGCCATCCTTGTTCTATCCAGCACACAACTCCACTAATTGGTGAAGTTATGCTGCAACTTTGAAGAATAGAGGGAGCAACTCATAATGATAAAATAGTATAGCGGTTTTATTTATTGTCGATGTATCTCATCCCTTCAACACCATTGCTAAGAATCACATCAACTCTCACTTCCGACCCATTTTCATTTTCAAAAAAACAGTTTCATCTTTGCTGACAGATACTGTAGTTCCTCATTTAGGTGCTAAACCGAAACTTTGAGTTACTTTATCAGACTTTTTAACTACAGCCTTAATTACAACTGTCAAATTTGATTTGTTGACCAACTCCGCAGAATAGTTTTTATTGTTGCTAAAAATGGGAAGGCGATAAAATTGATTCAATGCTTCGGGGTCTTTTGAAAATTGTACACCAGGGTAAAATTCAGTGCCAATACCCATTCTAAAAATTCCAAACCATA
>RFSX01000082.1 GCA_009923745.1 Chitinophagia bacterium | reverse complement strand
TAGTGATCGCCTCACGCCACTAAGACTGCATGAAAAAATGGATTATATGTATTTACTGAAGGAAAAAGCCATGTTCGAAGAGTGTTTACATTTTTCATCCAAGTGTCATAAGTGGATAAATGATAAACACATGGTCTATAATCTTATACTTGATGAATCTGTTGATGAGATAAATATGCTCCGGGGACAAAAATCGGATATTCAGCATGGTTTTTCAGATCCCTCGAAATTGCTTCTTGGCCAGATTGAACAGCTAAAGATTCTTCAGATTTCGTTAAAACAATCATTGGGTGATTACACCATCTATTCATATGCCAAGAATCTCAGGGAGGCTGAGCTCCGGAATTCCAAATTTGAAATTAGCGTGTCCTCTATCCATTATGAAAGATTGACCAGTTATCAGAAATTTCTGTTTCATTTAACCAGAGGCATAAGTAAGCACGCTATAGCTGATATCAAAGCGTCCTACAAAGATCTAAAGCAAGCGGAAAACTTCTACAATACCAGTGAAGAATTAAAGGGTGGCGTCGAAATGCATCATATGTATGGGTTTATCATTAGGAATGCCCTATGGACTGGTAATGAATCAATACTTGAATCATGCTTCATTAAATATGAAGAAGAAATAGGAAGTCATTTTGACGTTGGTAGTCCGGCAGAGCGTTATGCCTATTTTATTTATACAATTCCGCTACTTATTAGAAGAATGATCGTTTTGAAGGACTACGCTGAATATAGCGCTCTCGAAAGCAGGATCGAAATACTCTTCAATGAATTTAAAGATGAGGTACCAGATCATATAAATTTTGAAATACTGTATTTAAAAGCGCTCGCTTATGCCAGCAAAGGTGACTATCATAATGCCCTGGAGATTTTGAATCAGATCTTCCAGATATCGATTGACGAAACCAACGGAAAGTATTACTGTTATGCCCGACTGTTACAGATTATGTGTCATTACAGGCTTAATAATTTTCAATATGTAGATAATAACCTGATTAATTTAAGAAAGGCTTTCTTGAATTATGACGGCCTTAACAAGCCTGTGGAATTGAGTTTACAAATGCTACGGAAAGGAGTTAAAGCTATGAATTTTGGTCTCAAGGAAGAGTTTGAACTTCTGGGTCTCAAACTTTCCGAACTCAGGAAAGATTCTTATCAAGCCAGCTCTTTTCTACTCTTCAATTTTACTGACTGGTTTGCAGCTATAAAATGGAATAAAAGTATTTCAAGTCTGTAAGGTCGATAATTCAAAAGACTTTGATAACAGTATCAGGCCGAATTTGTCAGGTGTTTCTATTGAGCATGTTTTGCTTATGCTCTTCGTTAGCCCAAACTGAATTGCTGGACCACACTGATTTGGAAGAAAATAATGATTTGGCCTCTATTGAGACGCAAGCAGCCTCGTACAATAGTCAAAAATCGGTCAAACTGAATTCAGCTCAACTTGAAGAATTACTGTCATCAGGTTTGTTTACAATTTCACAATCAGATGCTATAATGAACCACAGGAAAAAATATGGGAGTTTCTTGTGTCTGGAAGAACTACAACAACTCAAGTGCTTCACTAAAACGGAACTCCGGAGCTTATCTGATTTTGTAATTATAGAAGCTGGTTTGGGGGAATTAAATTTTACACATTCCAGGTCTAACATTTCAATCAGGCATCACAGGCTTATTGAAAATTCACAGGCTTATAGCCAGAAAACGTATGCAGGAAGTCCCGATTATCTTCTTATACGTTATCGGGTAAATAAGACTGGCTTCTATGATATTGGCTTCCACCTTGAAAAGGACTCAGGTGAAAAACTTATATATCAAAAGGGAGTTTTACCCCGGTTTGACCATCAGAGATTTTATCTGAACTTTTACAAGTCGCACGGGCCAATTCGTCAGATAGTTCTAGGTGATTTCAGGATAAATATGGGGCAAGGCTTGATATCCAATGCGCGATTTAATATAGGAAACAACTTTAATCCATCTGGATTAATACGTCGTGGCCAATCAATTTACAAATTCAGTGGATTGGATGAAAACCGATTCCATAGAGGTGTGGCTACAAAAATGAAACTATCCAAATCAATACACATAACATCATATTTAAGTCATAAGAAATACGATGCTTTATTGATTGAAGATGAGTCTACGGATCAGGATAGTATAAGTTCTCTGCAACTATCAGGCTACCATAGGACAGATACAGAACTCACAAGAAAAAAAAATGTATCAGTTCTTTCATATGGATCTATAATCGACATTAAGGTAAAAAACACCCAAATAGGTCTGAATCAACAGAGCTATAAGTTTAATCACCCTTTCTTAATAAATAAATCTCCATTGAGGCCGCAAGGTTTAAGTCAAAACACCAGCTTGTTCAGTTTAGATATCAGGACCGACTGGAATAGCATATTGTTTTTTGGGGAATGGGCCTTTAATGATCAGTTGAAACATGCACTTGTTTTCGGGCTCATAACCAGTTTGGACCCCAGGTTTGATATTGGCCTGAGCTATAGAGACTATTCACCGTCATATTCAAGTTTCTTTAGCGGAGCAATTGGTCAATCCAGTTCAGCACAAAACGAAAGAGGCCTTAGACTGGCATTAACATATGCACTTAATAAACAATGGTCTATCCAGTATAGCTTTGATACCTGGTTAAAGCTTAAGTCTAAAAATGCTTTTATAGGTAGTAAACTTTCCTCAGAGAATCTATTAAGAATAACTTATTCAGATAAAAACTTCTTAAAGGTCTATCTTTTGTTTAGCTCGCGGCAGTTTCCCAAATCTGTCGAAGATATATTGCTTAAGGCTATACTGCATAAAAGTCATTCCCTAAGGCTTCATTGCAGCTACCTGCCCCTAAAAGGAATTGAACTAAGGTCCAGACTTGAATTCAGTAGATACAGTTACACCGCTCATGCCGAAAAAGGCATATTAACTTATTACGAAATTGTATATAAATTAACGCAGCATAAAATAAGAGCTCGATTTCGCATGACATTATTCGAAACCACATCTCACGAATCAAGGATATATGCATATGAGCAAACCGTACCAGGCTACTATGCCATACCGTCATACAGTGGCAGTGGATATAAGGTCCAGCTAATAATAGGTCTTAAACCCTTAAATAATCTAAATATTGATTTGGGGTATACAAGGATAAGCTATTATGACAGAAATGAAATTGGTAGCGGCATGGATAAGATTATGGGATCTGAGAAATCACAGCTTCAAACACAAATGGTTTACAGCTTTTAATAAATAAGATATTTAATACGCAGCTGCTTAAAACGCTCTAGTTCATCAGCCCATGATTGTCTGATTTCATTCTCAGTCTTGCCATCGATTATATCCAGACGGAGTTTGTCACTGCCAGCGAGCAGGTCAAAAAAGCTTTCATTGGTAAAAAATCTGATGTTTTTATCCTTTGAAATAGCATAAGCCCGAAGCAGCCACTGAAGGTCCAACTTACCCGGTTGAGCTGGAATATCCCTGAGATCAAAGCCATAACATGGAACTAAATTATGCAGAGGCTTGCTGGCCCCCGTTTGAGGTCTGGGAGTAAATTCAAAATCGGTTGAAGATTTCCAGGCTGGATGACCAAAACACTCAAATGGAAAATCTGTACCCCTGCCAACACTGACATCTGTTCCTTCAAAAAAACACAAGCTTGGATAATGCCGGATTGAATTATAGCTTGGCAGGTTGGGAGAAGGCTTGACAGGCAGATCATAGACTGAGTTTCTTGTAAAATTGGCGCAATTGATAACTGAAAGTTTACATTTCAATGATTTGTCGAGCCAGGATTCACCATTAATCATTTTACCATACTCACCTATAGTCATACCGTACAGTACAGGAACCTCATGCATGCCGACAAAACTCATGTACTCGTCTTGGAGTACAGGACCATCCACACAATCTATATTAGGATTCGGACGATCCAATATGATCAGTTCAACATTAAATTCTGCGCATGCCTCCATTATGTAATGCAGGCTGGATATATAGGTATAGAAGCGTGCACCAACATCCTGTATGTCAAATAGTACAAGGTCTATATTCTCCAGGTCCTCCTGTGCAGGTTTTTTCTTTTTACCATATAAGCTTGCAATGGGTATTCCGGTGGCATCATCTGTCTCATTTGAAAAGGATTCTCCCCTTTCTTTCTCTCCCCTGAACCCATGTTCCAAAGCAAATATTTTTGAGATTTCAAAGCCTGATCTTACCAATGTATCTACAAGGTGTGTTGATGCAACAAGACTTGTTTGATTTACAACTAGCGCAAGTCTCTTTCCTTTAAGGAGATTAAAATAGGCTTCAGTCCTTTCCGCACCAGTGATAATATCAGAAGATTTAATTTCTTTTTGAGCGCAAGATGCAACACTCATTAAAATGAAGAGCAATGATAATAATGTATTCAAGCTTTGATTATTTTATATGTAAAAATAAACTAATATGTTGAACGTGCAGATACGCTTCATGCTAAAGTATTTATTAGATTTGAATTAGAGTATGGGTAAAAAATTTGCAGTTATCGATATTGAAACTACCGGCGGCATGCCAGGCAGAGACAGGATAACTGAAATTGCTATTTTGATTTTTGATGGCAAAAAGATTATTGATAGTTTTCAATCCCTTATTAATCCTGAAAGAAGTATCCCTCCACAAATTAGCAGGATCACAGGCATTACTGACGAAATGGTGGCAGATGCTCCTTATTTCTATGAAATTGCAAAGCAGGTCATAGAAATAACTGAAGACTGTATTTTTGTTGCTCACAATGTTCGCTTTGATTACAACTTCATTGTAAACGAATTTAAAAGCCTCGGATATACTTACTCAAAAAGAAAATTATGCACCGTCAGATTGGCCAGAAAGGCTTTCCCCGGCCTCCAGTCTTACAGCTTGGGAAAGCTGATTAATCATTTCTCAATCGATGTGCAGAGTAGGCATCGCGCTTATGACGATGCCCTAGCAGCATCAATAATACTGGCTAAAGCACTGGAATTGCAATCCACTAAGAAAGAACTTCTCAAAATGATCAGTGATGCAGTACAGCTTACTGCTATACCCAAGAAATTACATATTGACACCATCAAGTCCTTACCTATGGAATGCGGTGTTTATTACTTTAAAGACGATGCCGGAAATATTTTATACATCGGGAAAAGCATAAATATTTACAAAAGAATAAAACAACATTTCTCTTCAAAAGGGTCTAAAACCGAGAAAATGTTTGAACATGTAGCTCAGATAGATTATGAAATTACCGGCAGTGAGATTGTTTCGCTGCTCCTGGAATCAAGCGAGATTAAAAAACACCAACCCCCCATTAATCGTATTCAAAAAAATGCAGAATTCCCTTATGCCCTTGGAATGCGCACTGACAAATCAGGGTACAAGCAATTTTATATTAATAAGATGGATAAAATCGATGACTCACTGGCATTTTATTCAAGCAGAAAATCTGCCCTGAACCACATAAAGAGATTGAGCGAATCATTTGACCTATGTCTTAAGCTTAATAACATCGAAAAGAATACTCAGTCATGCTTTCACTATACCATAGGCAAATGTTTCGGAGCCTGTATCGGTGAAGAGCCACCCTATATGTACAATGAACGATTTGATATGAGTATCGATATGGCAAAAAAGGTTTTTGAAGAAAGCATGATTATACTTGAGAAAGGAAGAACTTCCGAAGAAAAAACGATCATACTTATTGAAAAGGGTCATTATCGCGGATACAGTTATATTGATAACACAATTGACACAAGCAATATTTCAATGCTGCGCAAGCTGATAAATCAAGTCAAATTCAATCCGGAAGCAGATATGATTATAAGAGCTTATATTGACAGTAACGAACACATAAGAATCATTCAATTATAATATGAGGCTATTACTATTTATTACTCTGACTATGTACATTAATTTACTTCATGCGCAAAAAAATGACTCTATCATGAACTTGCCTTATATGGAGATTGAGGATTATCCCTCAAATAATAATTCGGGAGCAATAATGCAGAGGTTAACGGATGGGCTTGGGTATCGATATTACTGGGCCACTGAAGGATTGACCGCAGAGGAACTCAATTATACAGCCGATAATGACAGCAGAAGCATTCGGAAAACTCTCGAGCATATACACAGTTTGGCATCATCCGTGAAATCATTTTCTGAAGGCAAAGTTATTCAACGAGGTCCATCGACTGAGGTTCTTAGTTTTGCTGAATTACGCGAAGAAACTCTTTTGAATCTAAAAGGCGCATCGAAGAACTTCTCAACTATGAGCGATGAAACATTATACTCTTTAAAAGTAAAATTCAAACGAGGTGAAAGAAGTTCAGAATTTGAAATGTGGCATATTGTCAATGGTCAAATCAGTGATGCCATCTATCACGTAGGACAAGTAGTATACAACAGACGTGCTGCAGGAAATCCAGTTGATCCGGGTATGAACGTATTTATGGGTCGGAATAGGTTCTAAATAAAAGATCAGGATATAAACGTTTTAATATCCTGATCATTTGTCAACACTAGAATTATTATTCTTAATACTGATCGAGCAAGTAATTGATGATATCGGTTGTTGTTACCAGGCCAAGCAAATTGCCGTTTTCCACTACCGGCAAGGCATGATACTGAGCTTTAGCAAACAGTTCTGCGGCCTCTTTAATTGGGTCATCAGGTCTCAAGGTTTCAAGTTGTTTAGTCATAACCTGCTCTATACTCAATTGAGAGTATACTGAAGTGTTGGCACTCCCTCCCGTAAAATCTGTTACAAATGAAATCCTCTCGATATCTGACTTACTGATCATACCAATAAGTTTGTTTCCGGATACGACGGGAATATGTCTTATGTTATGTTCTTTTAAAATCTTTACAACATCATCAATACCATTGTTTGTATTGACACTGAATAATGATTCGGTCATAATTCTTGATACCGGTTCGCGCTTCTTCATACAGTAATTTTTATTGTTATCCTGTAACAAAAGTGGAGAATGACTCCGTATTTTCATGTGATTTAAATCATAACTGTGTATGATAAAGATCAATGGCGCAAGTCCAAAGAAGCGAGAAATTAACTTCGATTTAAATCAAATACAAAAACTATTATAATAGTCATTCAAGTCACTGAAAAAATGGATTTAGAT
>RFSX01000081.1 GCA_009923745.1 Chitinophagia bacterium | reverse complement strand
CTCTCTGACAAGATAAACCGGGTTTCCTGCATTAGGCCTTCCAGCTCTTCGGACTTTTCCAGGACAGCCATTTCGGACTCCAGGCTTTCCTGCTCTTCATTTTCCAAATCTGCTTTATCAAGCTCGTCAAACTGAAACCTCAAAAAGTCCATTTCCTTGAGTTGCTGTGATTCATCATTGATGAGAGCTTTAAGCTCGGAACTGATCTTTTTCCATTCAGTATAAAGGGATTGATAGGCAGACAAGAGATCATTGTGATTGGCATAGGCATCAATCAAAGACAGTTGAAATTTCTCTTCCCGTATGGAGTTGAGCTCAAATTGTGCATTGAGATCAACCAGGTGTTCACACAAGTTTTTGAGCAATTCAAGTTTCGCAGGCGTATCGTTGACAAATGCCCTTGATTTGCCTGATGACGATATCTCTCTACGGATAATAAGTTCATCCTCCACATCGTAATCAAATGCTCGCAGAACAGTATTGATCTCTTCGGGATAATTATTAAAACTGGCTTCGACAAAACATTTATTTGCCTTGTCATACAATACAGATGTGTCGGCTCTTTTACCCATGATAAGGCCTAAAGCACCCAATAGAATTGATTTTCCTGCACCGGTTTCACCAGTGATAATATTCAGGCTCTGGTCAAATCGAATATCGACTGACTGTATGATGGCATAGTTCTCAATTCTAAGAGCGTGGAGCATCCACTAGAATTTAACGTTCTTCATTATCTCCTCACCAATAGCCCTTGCCCATTCCAGCTCCTCTGCTTCAGTAGCCGGCAGATTGAAGGCGATGAGATAGACAAAGTCATCTTTATCCCTCCACATATATCGGTGCAATTCAAAACTGTACGCACCAGCCTCACCAAGACCTTTAAAATCTTCATACCGGAATTCAAAAGCGCCATCCGGCGACTTTTCACCCTGATTCTTTTTTGCTTGAATGTAATAGGCTGCCCATTCAGGGAATTCCTCTGGTACGGGATTATCTGAGACCTGGATCAGAACTCCTGAATTGGGTATCCCTTTATGATCCCATCTGAAGAAACAAGAACGTGCATAGGGGCTTGCAGCACTTGATCCATCCTTAATATTGATGCCCATAGCGTCCACACCAATAACTTTTCCAATAAAAGCATCCGTGACCAGGGTACAGGCATCAGGAACCTCACGAGATGCAGGTTTAATCTCCTCTTTGGCATCCGCTTGCATTTGAGCTTTAGTCTTGTAGGGGTTGTTTGCTGGCTCGTTGAATGGTGTCGTAGCCTTACGCTCTACAGGAACACTGGTTCTTGAATTGTTTTCTATCGCTTTGGGCGTGTCGCCATGATCGTGATCATGATCATGGCCATGCTCTTCAAGGTAAGCTTTCTTTTCAGGTGATAATTCATTGGATTTTGAATTGCCATCTCCGCCACAAGAAGATAATAGCGCCAGCATAAGTGAAAGTAATAATGTTTTCTTCATCATTGTTTCTCTGTTTAAGATTGCAAAAATAAAACAATAGCAGACATTAGACAGAGCTTTAATCTTAAGATGCTATTGTGAATGATATGTAATCAAAGGTATTCTACAGAGAGATACGGTACTGCCGGATTTATTTAACGAATATTTAAGGATGTCCAACCAAAAAAACGGATGATTGGTAGAACTTTCATTCAATTTTGAATTTTAGCTCACAGTTCCATGTTGAAATTATTAAATTGTCATTCTTCAACTAAAAAATATTAGTCATTATGAATCCGGTATTTATTGTTCCTATTGTTTTCTTTGCTCTCATCGTTTTATCACTAGGGCTCTTTACAGTCAAACAGGAAACGGCTGCCATTGTCGAAAGGCTTGGTCGCTTTCACAGCATCCGCACCTCCGGGCTGCACTTCAAAATTCCATTTGTCGATCGCCTGGCAGGAAGGCTCAATTTAAGAATCCAGCAACTCGATGTGGTGGTGGAGACCAAAACCTTTGATGATGTTTTTGTTCGATTAAAGGTATCTGTCCAATACCTCATTCTAAGGGATAAAATATTTGAAGCCATGTACAAGCTTCACAATGCCCACGATCAGATTACATCCTATGTTTTTGATGTGATTCGTGCCGAAGTCCCAAAAATGAAACTCGATGATGTCTTCGTGAAAAAAGATGACATTGCCTTGGCGATTCAGCGGGAGCTAAAAGAAGCGATGAATACCTATGGTTATGATATCATCAAAGCTCTTGTAACCGATATTGACCCTGACCCACAGGTAAAAGAAGCTATGAACAGGATCAATGCGGCCGAAAGAGAAAAAATTGCTGCTGAGTATGAAGGTGAAGCTGAGAGGATTCGCATCGTGGCCAAGGCAAAGGCTGAAGCGGAAAGCAAACGCCTTCAGGGACAAGGTATTGCCGACCAAAGACGTGAAATAGCCAAAGGGCTTGAAGAGAGTGTGGAAGTGCTGAACAATGTAGGAATTAACAGTCAGGAAGCCTCGGCGCTTATAGTTGTCACTCAGCACTATGATACACTACAATCCATGGGTGAAAATGCCAACAGCAACCTGATACTGCTTCCTACTTCTCCGTCATCGGGATCCGATATGCTATCTGAAATGGTGAGCTCGTTCACCGCTTCGCAGCAAATTGGAGAAGCAATGAAGCAAAAAAATATTGAACAGTCCAGACAGAAAAAACTGGACTAGAAACAGATT
Source organism: Chitinophagia bacterium (assembly GCA_009923745.1). Lineage (GTDB taxonomy): Bacteria > Bacteroidota > Bacteroidia > Chitinophagales > Saprospiraceae > RFSX01. Next base: position 4,478 of record RFSX01000081.1, on the reverse strand, counting down.
GAAATTATAAAGCGGCCTTCGAGCCGCTTTTTTATGGGATTATGCCTTTTCCAGCGTTTGCGGAAGCGCTTGATGAGTTCCGTGGTCATCTCATTATCAAAGCTGGTCAGCTCATAGAACTCATTACAATCCCTCCAGACGGCCATCCAAGTCACCGGATTATCACCATTGCTGGGATCATAGATGGCCAGCTCATTGAGAAAATTCTTGAACTATGGCAGAGGAAGTAATAAGTACAATTCTTTACTCAGGTCCCGGGTAATAATCAAATCGTTTTTGATAGCAGTTTAAATGCCTACTCACCGAACTCGTACTGGGGCCTGACAATATTGCTAAACTCAACTTTTGCTGTATCAAAGTGCAGGTCAGGTGATACGATCCATATTTTGTTGGCTTTTTTCTCAAATTTGTATACCGATTTCAGCTACATAGCGTTTATGCTTTTGAATTATTCGCTTAGCGAATCAAATCAATAATTAAAAAGAGCCATATTTACTTTTGTAATTGGCTTAAAATATCATCGTAATTTGTCTAGGTTTTCTTGCATAATTGTCAGGCTACTTTTGATACCGATCACCCTAAGCATCGGCTATCACCAGTTACTATCTCAGCAGCCCCGGTCAACCATTCCAAGCAGCACATATCCAGGTCAGCAAAGTCAGCTAGAACTTCCCAAGGTAAAGCCTGTGATCAAGACCTTTAAGCTTGATAAGAGAAAAAACAAAAGAACACTTAAGGACACAAGTCTTAACGGCTTTGAAATATACGCTCCGCATCGTCAATTCGATACTGGTGCTCTTACTTTGGGCAACCTGGGTTCTTCAGCGATACAAATTGCATTCAAGGAAAGGAACAACATTTTTACAGATATCGGATATCACCAATACGATATTTATAGAATTGAACAAAATACTCTCCCGTTCTATGAATTGAACAGACCTTATAATGAATTGTATTTCAGTCCTCAGTCCGGGCAGCAAAACTTCCAGGTTGGAGCCAAATTCAGCAGGAACCTCGATGATGGAATGAATATCGCTATTGATTACAGCCGCATCAAGCAGGAGGGCTTTTACAGAGAACAGGAAACAAAAGCTACCAGATTTGGTATAAGCTTAAACAGGATTGCAGACAAACATGAGTTTTATTTCAGCTTTCTTGCCAACAATTTCAATGAACTACATAACGGGGGCGTCACACAAGACGTCGATTCCCTGGACATGATCAGCTCAATATACCGCAATCAACGCAGCTCTATAGGAACCCACCTGGATAATGCCAGCAGCAGGCACCAGTATTTCAGTTATGCAGCAGATAATTTCTGGAAAAACAAATCCCAAAACCTGGGGTTGCACCATCATATAAGGCTGGAAAACGGTTATTACCGCTTTAGTGATGAAGATGCAGGCAGCGAAGATGAAATCAGCATTTACAGGTCCTACCTCGCTAATGACCGTGGACTGCGTGTAGTCAATAAATTCAATCGAATCAGTAATGATATTGACTTCAGCTTTACACATAAAGGTATCAGCCTTAATATTGGAGCCAGCTACAGATACCTGATGCTGGACAACAGCTTGGATAAAAATCATATGCATGATGCCTCCATAAATGCCTCGGCAGGACTATCGGTAAGACAGTTTGGAAAGTTAAAAGCAGATGCAAGGCTGGCCATTGGTGAAAATGTGGGTAATTTCTCCCTGGATGCCCAGTTGGATCTAAAGCTAGGTGCTTTGGGAGATTTTATAGGAACCTTCCATTCGGCACGGTTCGATGCATTTTTCATACAGGAAAATTTCGTTGTCACGGCGGAGAGGGTTATCGACAACAGTTTCTCGAAAATAAATGAACTCAGTGCAGGTGGAAAACTGATTATTGACAAACTCAATCTCGAAATTTCAGCTAAAATAGGCTTGCAGGACAATCCTGTATTCTATAATTTCAGTGCTCTCCCAGAGCAATTTGATGGTAGCGTAAATTATGCACAGATTGTAACCAAACATTCCCTGTTCTGGAAATTTATTGGCTTTGACAATGAAATACTGTACCAGAGCTTCAACGATAACATATTCCAATTGCCGCAATTGTTTAGCAGACACAATTTATACCTGCAAAACAGGTTTTTCAAAAAGAAGCTGAAAGCGCGCGTTGGTATAATGTATTATAATATTGACTACAATGGATCGGGCCTTTCCTTCATGCCGGTGAACGGAGCATTTTATCCTTCCCCAGAAGAGACAGGATACTATCCCGAATCTGAGGTATACATCACAGCCCAGGTGAAAAACTTCCGATTGTTCTTCAGGTATGACAATTTCTCTGACCTGCTCTTACCAGAGGTCAACTATCAAATCCAGAATTACCCGCAATTTGATAACCGCTTTCGCATGGGTGTGCGTTGGATCTTTTTTGACTAGAGGGTATAATTAGGTTCGAGCCTGTTGTCGGAGGATTCCCCGTAGAAGTTTTGAATAATGGACAATACCTCCTGCGGCGTATCAACGATAGGCAATAAGTCCAGGTCATCAGGTGAAATATTACCGAATTCGTTAAGCACCACATCAGATACCCATTTTTTAAGGCCGGTCCAGAATTCACTGCCTACAAGGATAACAGGGATTTTCGATATTTTTTCAGTCTGTATGAGTGTAATTGTTTCAAAAAGCTCATCGAGGGTACCAAAACCGCCCGGCATGACAATAAAGGCTTGTGAGTATTTCACAAACATAACCTTTCTGACAAAGAAGTATCTGTGCTCAAGATTCTTATCCGGATCAATATACTGGTTGCCTGATTGTTCAAAGGGAAGCTCGATGTTGAGGCCTACTGAAAGACCATCTTCGAGGTAGGCACCTTTATTAGCCGCTTCCATAATACCGGGACCACCACCGCTTATGATACCATAACCTTCATTGACAAGTGTACGCGCTATTTCCACCGTCAATTGGTAGTATTCCTGATCCGGTTTGGTGCGTGCTGAGCCAAAAATGGAGATGCAGGGCCCCAGGCTGTTGAGTTTTTCAAAACCATCAACAAGCTCTGCAATAACCTTAAACATGGTCCAGGAGTTCTCTCCTTTGATTTTGGACCATTTCTTCAAATTATTAGTCCTTGCATTCATATTTTAATTCATAAGCGGTAAAGCCTAGGCTACAACAGCCTTGTACCTTTCATATTCTTTCTCAAGATAGGTCCTGAGATCCGCAAAAGAATCAAATTTATCGAATAATTCCTGCAAATTGTTTCTTCTGTTACTCAGGGAAACAGCAAAATCTGTAACGTCCTTCTTGGTGATCTTATCCGTACTCAGGATAATCAGCCTTTCAACAACGTTTCTCAGTTCCCTGATATTACCTGTCCAATTGATTTGTTGCAGTTCTTTCAAAGCAGCTGCATCAATCTTTTTAGGACTTGTGCCGTATTCTTTGCATATTTTCTCATTAAAATGCTCTACAAGTTGCGGTATATCCGATTTGCGTTCATTCAACGAAGGCACTCTTAAGATAATGACAGCTAAGCGGTGAAAAAGGTCTTCCCTGAAATTCCCTTTGGCGATTTCACGTCTCAAGTCTTTATTTGTTGCCGCAACCACGCGCACGTCCACATTGATCTGCTTCTCACCACCGACGCGCATAATCCTGTTCTCCTGTAGTACGCGAAGTACTTTGGCCTGCGCACTTAAACTCATATCGCCAATCTCATCCAAAAAGAGGGTTCCTTTATTGGCCAATTCAAATTTTCCTATGCGTTGCTTGTGGGCAGAGGTAAAAGAGCCTTTCTCATGTCCAAAAAGCTCTGACTCTATGAGTTCAGATGGGATGGCAGCACAGTTGACTTCCACCATCGGACCATCCTTTCGGGCCGATCTTTCATGCAGCCAACGGGCAACCAATTCCTTACCAGTACCATTCTGGCCCTGGATCAAAACACGAGCGTCCGTAGGTGCCACTTTTTCAATGGTTTCCTTGATAATGTTTATTTCAGATGAGCTACCTACTATTTCAGTTACCTTGCTCTTCCTTACTTTGGTTTGAAGATTTTTCTTTTGAACGATGAGCGTGGATTTATCCAGTGCATTTCTTACTGTGATAAGCAATCTGTTCAAATCAGGTGGCTTAGAAAGGAAATCAAATGCCCCTTTCTTTACAGCTTCAACGGCTGTATCTATGTCACCATGTCCGCTGATCATGATTACAGGCACATCCGGACAAAGATCCTGCAGCCTGTCGATGGCGTCCATGCCATCCATCTTAGGCATCTTAATATCGAGGATGATAACATCATATTTCTCCTGCTTAACCTTAACAATACATGTCAGACCATCCTCAGCCTCCTCTACTTCATACTTTTCAAATTCGAGAATATCCTTGAGTGTTCTTCTGATGCTCTTGTCGTCATCAACGATCAAAATCTTAGCCATAGTTTTCTTAATTCTGAGTTAATTAGGCAGCTAAGATACATTATATTTTTTTATAATGTAT
>RFSX01000009.1 GCA_009923745.1 Chitinophagia bacterium | reverse complement strand
TGTTTTTGCAGCTGACACATCGCCTCTTTTTGTTCTTCTCAAAGTAGATGTCCAGACGGCCTAAAAGTATGCCTCCCCAACCAGCTTGACTGATAATGACTTCTTCGCCTTTCATGTTTCTCCTGATATCAGCTTTGCGCATGAAGGTGTGCGTATGTCCACCAAGAATCAAATCAATGTCTGAAGTGTTTTGTGCTAAGTGTATATCAGAAACTCTGGAGTCTCTATAAGCATATCCAAGATGTGAGAGACAAACAATGAAGTCACAGTTCTTTTCTTTCTTTAGAAATTCAGCTTTCTTTTGGGCGGCATTTATGGGATCAAGGTATTGCACACCCTTTGACAGATTTTCGGGCACCAGGCCTCTAAGTTTTATTCCTGTTCCTACAATACCAATTCGTATCCCTGCTTTATCCATGATCAGATGATCATTGATTTTTCCATTCAACAGCGAATCATCAAAATTGTAATTGCTTACAACGAAAGGAAAATTGGCATGCTTAAGTTGTTTATCAAATCCTTCAACACCGGCATCAAAGTCGTGATTACCCATTGTGGCAGCATCATACTTCATCTTGCTCATCAGCTTCAGTTCGAGTTCACCGCCAAACATGTTGAAATATGGCGTACCCTGGAATATATCTCCACAATCGAAAAGAAGTACATGATCTTCTGCAGACCTGATATTATTAATCATAACAGCACGCCGTTCTGCTCCACCTAATCCCTGGTTTCTTCCGCCGTCCATCGGAAATGGATCTATCCTGCTGTGCACATCATTAGTGTGCAGGATGGTCAGCTTTAAAATATCGGGATCATCAGAAAAGGCTGAAAGTGGGAATGAGAAGTTTGCCAGAAGGAAACTACCCGTAATGCTTTGAGAGATAAATTTTCTTCTGTTCATATCAGTGTATTCTCTTTGTATTGTCGATTGTAATTTTTTCGTTGTTTTCGAGAAGTATATACAGGTAGTCTATTATGGCATCACGTATATAGACATTACTATTGAACTGCTTGCATTCGCCAAGGTATTCCTGACCTCCCCATCCATTCCCGATATAATCTGGCATAGCAACTTTATAGATTCTGTCTTTGTCTATAGCCTTTCCTCCAATCTTGATGTCAACAGCTCTGTCGTTTTCTATTCTGAATTCAATACCTCTGCTTAATGGCCAGCCATTGCTGTCCGCTATATCATCCAAAAACCTTTGTAGCATGTTCGCATCAAGTTCAAGTACTACCAGTAGGTTGTCGAAAGGCATCAATTGAAAAATATCAGATTTGGTTATTTCTCCTTTACCTAGAAAAGGCAATCTGAGGCCACCGTAGTTTTGAATAGCAAAATCGACTTCTCCCGGATAATATCTTTGTGACATATCAAGCAGGGCATCGCAGAACCAGTTGCCCATATTGGAATTGGGTCTGTCTTTTTTCAAGTCTTCTGGAAGCTCACCCAGAACCATATTCATTCTGGCTTCGAGTGCTTCTCTATAGGGATCGATCATAGCATTGACGTCTTCGTCGGATCCTAGATCGTCTACAGACTGTTTTGCACGGAGGTATTCTATATTGGCATCCGCCAGGTGAGGGTAGGAAGATTTACAGCCTACCAAAAACAAGCCTATAAGGATGAGTATGTTCTTGATCTTATACATTTAAAATGATTTTGGCTTCTTCCTTCACAGCTTGTATCGCGAGCTGTATAGGCTTGGTTTTAAGTTGACTGTATTCGCCGAGAATCTGATTAGCCAATTCCTGAGAGTTACCTGCTGGGTTTAAACTATCGGCCTGAAGCTCTATAAATGCTATCATATCATTTTTTGCAAGCTGGATGATCTCCCAGAGTTTAGGACTTGTATACAATTGCTGAGCAATGTTGTGTTCGTATTCTTTCTGTACTGAGATCATCATCACATTTTTCAATTCATCGTTTCGCATGGCTGAGGTTCTCAATCGAGCTATAAGGTTTGGGACCTGGATTCTGTCAAGAAATAACAGTAATCTTTCATAGGCTTGTAGTTTTAGGGCGATCGCATCTTTTGAATATCGTGATTTAAGATCCAGAGCCTTTAATTGATATTGGCTGTCGAGCATTCTTTTTAACAAGAAATAGCTGCATGCCAACACGATAAGTGCGGGTATTATGTATTTTAAGATTTCCAAAAAGCTTTCCATCGGCTGTACTTTGGTTTCAAAATTAAGATTTAAAGAAAGCGAAAGGATACCCCAGATATAAAAAATTGTGTGAAATAAACTTTAATCATAAGGAAGGCGTTAAGCAATACGAAGCAAAAAACAGAGACAATTTCTATTTTTACACAAAAAATTCATGTAAATGCAGGATTCAGCGACACATACAAGCCCGGTTAGTTTGACTGATGGTGCTATTACGCAATTAAAGAGATTGATGTCTGAAAAAGAAGTTCCAGAAGATTATGGTTTGAGGATCGGAGTCAAGGGGGGAGGATGTTCAGGTTTCAGTTATATACTTGGCTTTGATCAAAAGACTGAGAAGGATGATGAATTCGAGATAAAGGGAATCCGTGTTTTTATGGAAAAAGCTCATGGACTTTATCTGCTGGGTATGGAAATAGACTGGCTGGAAGGATTGAACAACAGAGGTTTTATATTTAATAATCCCAATGCCACGGATACCTGTGGCTGCGGAACCAGCTTTTCTGCCTAGGCATTAAGGTCAAGAAACAAAAAAGCCCTTATCCATTGGACAAGGGCTTTTGTATTTAGTTGGGTACTGATGTTTACATATTTCTTATGATTTCATCTCCAAATTCAGAGCACTTCAATAGGGTAGCGCCCTTCATAAGTCTCTCAAAGTCATAAGTGACTCTTTTAGCCTTTATAGCTCCTTTCAGTCCTTTCTCAATAATTCTTCCGACTTTCTTCCATCCCATATATTCGAACATCATCACACCGGAAAGAATGACAGAGCTTGGATTTACCTTGTCCAGGCCGGCATATTTTGGAGCTGTACCGTGGGTAGCTTCAAAAACAGCAATTCCAGTCTGGTAGTTGATGTTGGCTCCTGGAGCTATACCTATACCACCTACGGCTGCAGCCAAGGCATCAGATACATAGTCACCATTCAAGTTGAGTGTTGCGATCACATCATATTCAGCAGGTCTCAACAGTATTTGCTGAAGGAAGGCATCTGCAATGACATCCTTGATGATTATCTCTCTTCCTTTGTGCTTGATGACATGCCATGGACCACCGTCAAGAGGCTCTGCTCCAAATTCATTTCTTGCCAATGCATAACCCCATTCCTTGAATTTACCCTCGGTAAATTTCATAATGTTTCCTTTGTGAACAAGGGTTACGGATTTCCTGCTTTTATTATTTATAGCTTCATTGATGGCAGCTCTAACCAATCTTTCAGTGCCTTCCAATGAAACCGGCTTTACACCCAGGGAAGAACTGTCCGGAAAACGGATCTGGCTGACACCCATTTCGTTGATTAGGAAATTTTTCAGTTTATCATTTTCTTCTGTTCCATTCAGGTATTCTATACCGGCATAGATATCTTCTGTATTTTCTCTGAAGATGACCATGTCGACTTCTCCAGGTTTTTTGACAGGAGAAGGAACACCCCTGTACCATTTGACAGGTCGAACACAAGCAAACAGGTCAAGGCGCTGCCTGATAGCAACATTAAGTGAGCGAATACCGCCACCTACCGGCGTTGTAAGAGGTCCTTTGATAGCCACAAGATATTCCTTGATGGCATCAGTTGTCTCATGAGGCAGCCAGTTGCCATCACTTCTGGCATTTGCCTTTTCTCCCGCATATATTTCTTTCCAATGTACCTTGCGGTCTCCACCATATGCTTTTTCAACAGCAGCATCAAAGACGCGTACTGCTGCAGCCCAGATATCAGGACCTATGCCGTCTCCTTCAATAAATGGAATAATAGGGTCCTTTGGAACTGAAATGTTGCCCCTGTTGGTCAATGTTATTTTTGATCCGCTCATGTTAAGTGTTTAATTAGGCCAGCAAATCTATAAAAAAGCAGTCAGCCAAGGAAAACTTATGTAAAAATTGAAGCTTTACTACAGCATGGATTCTTTATCAATCAGTTGAGACATAAAAATCATATTGGCAAATATTTTACTTCCTGCCAACCAATATGCTCTGAAATTTGGATTATCAACACTGGCAATTATCCGTCCTTCGCCATAGGAAGAACATATCAGAGATGCCGACCCGGGAGCAAGATTCATGTTCCTGTCTGACATGTATCCACTTAATCTGGGTTCCCTGGCGTATCTTATCGGTGTGGAAGATTGCTTGGCGACGCTATAAAATTGAGTACCTTTTTTAAATACAGGGAGCTGACTCTGATTATAGCCAAAAAGCAATGGGTGTGACTGATCGATATCGGCATTCAGGATGCAACCGCCGATGGCATTGGCACCACTGTCAGGATTATAAACTTTTGAACTGTTTTCATTGTCTCCAAAGGGTTCTTCAAGCTCGGTCTCGACAATATTATCAAGCATCCTGTATTTTATCAACCAAGATACAGAGCGTCGAAAAGCAAGCAAGGTACCCCCTTCACGGATCCAGTTTTTTAGTTTGTAATCTTCTCTTTCAAGGTCTTCATACTGCCCATCAGCCAAAATCACAATGTCATATCTGGATAGATTTGTTCTCGGAAGTTCAGATTTGTCTATCAAACTGATTTTCATATCCCATCGTCTGTCAAGAAGGTACCAGCAGTCACCGGCTTCATAGGCATTAACACCTTCACCCACAATAATGGCTATGGATTTCTGTTCCAGAACCTCTAGTTCATTGCTACCGATGGATTCTCCTGCCAGAGCAAGTCCAGAGCGGATTTGGGATAGTTCGATTTTATATTTAAATGAAAGTGCCTGCACACGTTCAAATACCCTGGTATTTTCTTCTCCATCATCGCTGAAAGGGATGATAATGGTGCCTTCCGGAAATTCTTTTTCTCCTTCACTGGTACTGTAAGTGTTTGCTTTTTTTACAATACGGACAGGGAATCCTTCTTCAAGTATCTTGCTGAGGGCGGCAGGAGCCATATAAGCGTTCCAATCCAGGGCGAGTGCAACAGTAGCCTGATCTAATATGTCCGTTTTGTTTTCCGCATCGGCATGATTTCCCAATTCGCTCAGCAAAGTCATATCAGGATTGGTCTTGGATTCAGCATAATTCATATTAAAGGCAAGGGGTAGGGTCCATGCAGATACATCATAGAAAATACTATCCGGAAAGCTGGTCACTTTTTCAAAAATGGTTTTAATCAAACGGGCTTGGTATTGTTTTTTAGGCACTATATATGAACTGGCGGCATCAAAGACTTTTGAACCGATGCGCGTTTCTTCACTGGAAGTATATACTTTGATGTCATGCCGATGAAGCAGATCTACGAAAAAGTCTTTTTTGAATTCATCCTTCTCCTGGAATATGAAAAAACCTTCAGAACGCTCTGAGTTGTACATATCCTTGAAGAAATCTCTTTTATATGTCAAAATATCAAGCCTCTTTTCCAGTGCTGCTTGCTGGGTAGAAAGTGATGTTACGAATTGATTTCTTATAGTAAATGGGAAAGAAAGTAATCCATTGAGAGTTTCTCTGAGATGTCCTCTACTACTGGCCTGTTCAAATAGAATGCCTATGCATCCATTTATATCTGGATAGGTAGAGCCTTTTCCGTAGTAATAGTCATCATAACGCTCTTTAGAGAAATACATACTGCCAATCGAGTCAAGAAATGAAGCGTGGTAGTTTCCGATTTCTTCGGTCAATCGCTGGTTGATTTTCGGGGTGTTGGGATTGGTACGGCTGGGAACGCCCGGTTGAAAGAAAAAGGTGGAGTTACTGCCCATCTCATGATGATCGGTCAAGATATCTGGTTTCCACTCATGGAAGGTTTCGATACGACCCTTTGAAGATGGGTGGATATTAAATAACCAGTCCCTGTTGAGGTCAAACCAGTAATGGTTGGTTCTTCCTCCCGGCCACATCTCGTTGAACTCCCTGTCCAGGGGATCTGTATTGAGTCGGGAATGCCTGTTGCTGTTGGCCCAGGTGGAGAATCTTTGCAGACCATCCGGGTTATAACAGGGGTCAAGCAATATGATGGTATTTTCAAGCAGGTTTTTGAGCTTTTCCGATTCTCCTGCAAGCAGGTAATAGGCTACCAGGCAGGCAGCGTTAGCGCCACTACTCTCATTTCCATGAATACTGTAGCCCTGATATAGAACCAGGGGCATCTCTTCGAGATCGATAGTGTCTGAAAACTCCGGCTGAGTGAGTAGCCTGTGATGATCCCGGATGTTTTTAAGATTTTGCATGTTTTCATCGCCTGTGATAATAAGGTATACAAGCGGCTTATTTTCATGGGTACGTGCATATTCTACGAGTCGGCAGTTATTGCTGGATGCACATAGTTTTTCCATATAATTCATAAGCTGGCCATGAGTGATATGCCACTCGCCGATTTCGAAATTGAGAATAGAATTTGGAGTAGGTATATCTTCCTTGTAATTGATCTCCGGTAGGTAATAGTCAAGACCAAGCTGTCCAAAAGCCGACCGGGGGTTTGCAAAAAACAAAATAAGTATAAGTACTTTCACGGTTGTATTAATCATCAGATGTATTTGAATCAGGCCTAAATTATTTAAAATATGAGCTTATCCCATTTATTGGTAGCAATAGTTCTGTTTCTCCTGATTGTCAATGTGATATTCAGGCTTAAGATATTGAGGAAATATAATAAGCTTAGCAACAAGCAGATTAACATAGAACCGGGCCTATTGTTTGATCGCAAAAAGATGAAGGCTTATGCCGAAAAGCACTATCCCGAATATGCTGAAGAGATTGAAGATTTTCGAAAATCGCTCAATGCGCTTATACAATTGGGAATTTGGGGCTTGCTTATTATAGTTGTGGTTTTTTTATTGATTAAGTATGTTGCCTGATTGGTATTAAAATGAAAATGAAGAGTTGTATATATATAATATGTGTCAGCTTACTGAGCTCTTGTAGCCTGTTTGATGCAGATAAGCCGGAGCCTATGTATTTTAATATGGATGAGGTTCAACTTCAGACTACGGTCCTGCAAGGGGAGAATACACATAAAATCAGAGATGTGTCTGTATACGCAGATGGATTTTCAATAGGCCTTTATCCCTTGCCTGCCAATATTCCGGTCTTGTCAGAAAGGGAAGAAGTGGAGCTTTTTATATTTGGCGTCATTAGAAATAATGGCATAGCTTCAAACCCCATCGAATACCCGTTTTATGATCCTGTAATTATTGTCAGGGATTTTGAAGCGTTTTCTGACAATACTATTGATCTGAATTTCCGATACAGTGATCAGACCAGGATTATCCAGCTTGGCGACTTTGAAACCAGCAATACATTTAATGTCAATGTTGACAATAATCCTGATATTACATTTATCAGGTCGGCGGAAACGCCTTATGGAAATTTTTGCGGCAAGATCACGATTACTGCAGACCATCCAAGTTTTGAAAAAACGACTTTTACAAAAATTGAGAGAGGGGATATAGCCGGGTCACCTGTCTTTTTGGAACTAGACTACAGAAATGATATTCCCTTCGCCATAGGTCTGCTGCGTATAGAGCCGGGAGGATTCTTTGTCCCCAATTATAAATTGATATTGACCGAGCAAAATGAATGGAATAAAGTCTATCTTGAACTGACAGACGAGCTGAACGATACCCAGTTTGATCAGTTCACCATCCTGATTGGATCTAACCAGTCCAGCACAGGATTCGGATCTATTTGGATAGATAATGTGAGGCTTGTATATAAATAGTAAAGAGTTTTGATGAGAAGGGATAAGCTACCCGCACTGGTGATATACAGAGTCCTTGACTGGACTATGGCTGCTTTTGCCTGGTTGTTCTTTTTTATCTATAGAAAAAGAATGGAAGAGCCAGGTATTGTCATGGATCAAATTCTTGATGACAATAAATTATGGCTGGGGCTCGCAATCATACCTCTGGTCTGGATTATCTATTATTCCGTCTTTGATAAGTACAAGGATGTCTACCGGTATTCCCGTCTGGCTACTTTGAGGCGCACCTTTGTTCTCTCGCTTACGGGATGTCTCTTTATCTTCTTTACAATTATGCTGGATGATACTTCCTGGATGTATAAATCCTATTTCCAGCCTTTTGCCCGTTTGTTTGTCCTTCATTTTGGAATGACGGCTTTTGCCAGAATGGCCTTTCTGAGCTTCACGAAATTCAGGATAAATAAAGGACAGGTCAGCTATAATACGCTCTTGATAGGCGGTGATGAAAACGCTGTGCATCTTTATGAAGACATTGTAAAAGAACCTGCACAACTGGGACATAAATTCATAGGATTCCTGGATGCAAATGCTAAAGCCAGCACCACAGGCATTGAGAAGTATATGCCTAAACTGGGAGAATTGGAAAATTTGCAAGCAGTCCTGAGTCAACAGGAAATTGAAGAAGTGATCATTGCTATTGAAAGTTCGGATCATAAAAAGATGAATGGCATTCTTAATGTTCTGTATGATCACAGGGATCGTGTACGAGTCAAGATAATCCCCGACATGTACGATATTATGGTCGGCATGGTCAAGATGAGTCATGTTTATGGCGCTGTTCTGATGGAAATAGACCAGGAACTGATGCCAAAACATGAGCGCATCATCAAGCGATTGATGGATATTATAGTGTCGACGGTTATGCTTATTCTTTTAATTCCCCTTTACTTGATCATCGCTTTGAAGGTATGGCGATCTTCAAAGGGCCCATTGTTTTTTAAGCAAGAAAGGGTAGGGAGGGACTCGAAGTTTTTTAACATCTATAAGTTCAGATCCATGGTTGATAACGCAGAGGCTGGTGGTCCCCAATTGTCTTCTGATGATGATCCCCGAGTGACACCATGGGGTCGCGTTATGCGTAAATACCGTCTGGATGAGTTGCCCCAGTTTTACAATGTGCTTAAGGGTGATATGAGTCTTGTAGGACCTCGACCGGAAAGGCAGTATTTTATCGACAAGATTCTGACGGAGGAACCTTTGTACAAACATCTGCTTAAGGTAAGACCTGGGATAACATCTTGGGGTCAGGTCAAGTACGGATATGCCTCCAGTGTAAAGCAGATGCTTCAACGGATGAAGTTCGACCTTCTCTACATAGAAAATATGTCGCTGGGTCTGGACTTTAAAATCCTTTTTTACACGCTTCTGATACTGATACAAGGCAAGGGTAAATGAGTGACCTCAGGAAATACGGTTTGATAGGCGCTTCTTTGGTACATAGCTTCTCTCCGGGATATTTTAAAAGAAAGTTTGAACGGGAACATATTGATTATGCAGAGTACAAAGCCTATGAGTTAGAATCCATACAGGAATTTCCAGCACTTATAGAAAAAGGAGTTGACGGCTTAAACGTGACTATACCTTATAAAAAAGAAGTCATTCCCTTTTTGGATGCCTTGCATGTATCGGCACTTGAGGCTGGAGCGGCCAATGTCATTAAATCTGTAAATGGCAAACTCATAGGTTACAATACGGATGTTTTTGGTTTTGCCAAAAGCCTGGTTCCATTCATGAAATCCATGGCTTTGAGAAATGCACTTATTCTAGGTACGGGAGGTGCAGCCCAGGCTGTTGCGGTGGCATTCGATAAGATGGATGTTCTGTATGAATTTGTAAGCCGTTCTGGAAAGCACTTGAGATATACCGACCTGGATGAAGAAAAGATGGCTCACGTAGATATTATAGTGAACACAACACCATTAGGATTGTATCCCGAATTAGATGTTTTTCCTGCTATTCCATATGGATTATTGAATGAAGAAAAGCTTGTATATGATCTCATTTATAATCCTGAAAAAACAGTATTTTTGGTTAAGGCCGAAGCGCATTCGGCCATCATAAAAAATGGTATGGAAATGCTAATTAACCAGGCTGAAAAGACTTGGCAAATTTGGCAACAAGACATTGACCTAGAAACGCATTTTGAATGGATGTAGTACCCGGCCAAAAGCTGAATTTTAAGAATACCGAAATAGCTTTCAGCTATAAATCCGATGCTGAGTTAAACCAGCTGAAATGGCTTTTTTCTCTCATGAATAATTCGAAGTTGGTAGCCTTGGGCTCAGCGTTGACGCCGTTGGCATTGAAGCTTCACTTTCCTTTTGTCAGGCGTGCCATGAAAGCTACTATTTTCAAACAATTTGTTGGTGGTGAAAGCCTGCTGGATACTCAAAAAACCATAGACCTGCTCTACAGGTACAATACCCTTACTATCCTGGACTATGGAGCGGAATCAAAAAGTTCTGAAGCTGAACTGGACAAGGTGATGGAAGAAAGCATAAGGGCTATTGAAATGGCGGCAGCGAATAATTCAGTCCCTGTAGTCAGTACCAAGATGACAGGCCTGGCTGACGATGCACTGCTGATCAAGAAGCAGGCGGAAAATAAATTGAGCGCTGATGAAGAACAACGATGGGCAAAAGTGGTTTCACGATTGGACAGGATTTGCAAGAGGGCCCATGAATTGAAAGTGGGTGTCATGGTGGATGCTGAAGAAATCTGGATGCAGGATACCATTGATGATCTCGTTAACCAGATGATGGAGGAGTACAACAAATCACAGGTCATCGTTTATAATACCTTCCAGTTGTACAGAAAAGATAAACTGGATTATCTCAAATCCTCCTATGACCATGCAAGGGCAAAGGGCTACATGCTGGGTGCTAAACTCGTGAGAGGAGCCTACATGGAAAAGGAGAGAGAGCGTGCTGCAGCTAATGGCGAAGAATGCTTAATCAATCCGGATAAAGAACATACTGACAGGGATTATTGTAATGCGATCAGGTATTGTGTAGATAATTATCAAAACATAGCATCGGTATGTGCCTCACACAATGCGCAAAGCAATCTTTTGCAGGCCCAGCTGATAGAAGAACTGCAGATCGATCGCAAGCATCCCCATCTTAATTTTTGCCAACTCCTGGGTATGAGTGACAATCTGACCTTCAACCTGGCGGAGGCTGGGTATAATGTAGCAAAGTACGTTCCCTATGGTCCTATTGATGAAGTAGTGCCTTACCTGATACGCAGAGCAGAGGAAAACTCATCTGTCACAGGTGACATGAGCAGGGAACTGAAGTTGATTGTAGATGAAATTCAGCGCCGCAAGATCTAGTCGAAAAATTGATTCATTCTTATCATGACCAACGAGCAGGCATTGAAGGCTTTAATATCTGCTTCATCTGCTTTTTTCATTAACCGCGGATTTTCGGCCCCTGGGTTGAAAATAATCCTCTTTGGTTGCAGGGAGAGTATGTAGTCTTCAAGGGCTTCCTGGTTTGAGGCGTTCATATAGAGGCTGATGGTATGGATATGTGATAGGGCTGTTTTTCCTTTATTAATAAGGACGTCAGCTACCTTTTCTTATCGCAGGCCAATAGCTTTGACCTTATGATCTTTTGATCTCAGCTCGTGGATTAATCTGTTTGAAGCGCGATGCTCTTTGAGTGAAGCACCTATTACCAGGGTAATGTACTTGTCCATCATCATTAATTCAAAGAATTAAGTAAATTCAAATCCATTTTGTTTACAATTAAAATGCAGAAAATGAAAAAGCTTCTGATAATCATGGCTTTAGCGCTCGGGTTTATGTGGTCTTGCACTACGGATTCTCGAAATTCGGATACAAATCAATATACACATCTCGATGTGAATTTTGATGCTGTTTTTGGCAAGGATAGTTTAAATCCATTGTTACAAAAATACATTCCATTTACCTTGTCAACAGATATATCCCTTTTGAGTGAAAGTGAAAAAGCTTTGGTGCTGAAGCTTGTCGACGCAGCCCGCTATATGGATGACATGTTCTGGTATGACGCTTATGGGGATAAAGATGCTTTGCTGTCAAGCATTGAAGATGAACAACTCAGGACATTTGCAAAAATTAATTATGGACCTTGGGACAGACTGGATAACAATGCGGTATTCATAGAAGGTCATGATGAAAAAGCTCCCGGTAGTAATTATTATCCAAAGGATATGACAAAGGAAGAGTTTGAAGCGGCGAAACTTGAAGGAAAAGAGGGATTATACAGTTTTATACGCAGAGATGATTCTGGTGCCTTAGTAAACATTCCTTTTCATGAACACTTTAAGATGGAAAATGAAGTAGTGGCCAAGCTGCTGCGGGAGGCTGCCGAATTATCTGATAATGAAGCTCTTGCAAAATATCTGATTCTGCGTGCTGAAGCCTTGTTGACAGATCAGTACCAGGCCAGCGACATGGCCTGGCTGGATATGAAAGACAATCACATAGACGTGGTGATAGGACCTATTGAGACCTATGAAGATCAACTCTACGGTTTTAAGGCAGCCCATGAAGCCTATGTCTTGGTTAAGGATATGGAGTGGAGTCGACGCCTTGAAAAATATGCACAATTCCTGCCTGATCTTCAAAGAGGATTACCTGTTCCTGACAACTATAAGCAGGAAGAGCCGGGACGTGATACCGAATTGAATGCTTATGATGTAATCTATTATTCGGGTGATTGTAATGCCGGCAGCAAGACGATTGCTATAAACCTTCCTAATGATGAACAGGTGCAATTGGAAAAGGGTACGCGGAGGCTTCAGTTAAAGAATGCGATGCGAGCGAAATTTGACAAAATTCTGCTGCCTATTTCGCAGTCACTGATTGACCCTGATCAAAGGAAGCACATCACCTTTGATGCCTTTTTCGGGAATACTATGTTTCATGAAGTGGCTCATGGATTGGGTATTAAAAACACGATAGATGGTAAATCAACTGTCCGCAGAGCGTTAAAAGAATATGCTTCAGCATTGGAGGAAGGCAAAGCTGATATGCTGGGCTTGTACATGATCACTCAACTGCATGAAAGGGGAGAGATAGAAGGGGATCTAATGGACTACTATGTTACTTTCATGGCTGGCATATTCAGGTCTGTTCGATTTGGTGCTTCTTCCGCCCATGGAAAAGCCAATATGATACGCTTCAATTACTTTGATGAAATGGGTGCTTTTACCCGTGATAAAGAGACTGGATATTATAGTGTCAATTCGGGAAAATTGATTGAAGCTATGAACAGTTTGTCTGAACTTATTTTGACTCTCCAGGGGGATGGTGACTATGATGCAGTAGCTAAATTGGTCAAAGAAAAAGGTCTCATAAAGGCTCAGTTAAAGGCAGATCTTGATAAGCTGGCAGAGCAGGGAATTCCTGTTGATGTTGTTTTCAACCAGGGGCCATCATATCTCTTTGGATCATAGACTGAAGAGTAATTAGTTTAGGTTTAATTTTTGTTCCGAATCCATGCGAATTATGCAGATATGGAATGCTTGATTTTGTCTGGAGAACGGTCAAATTGACCGCTTTGACATTTACAAAAAAGCAAGATTCTTACCTAAAATCGATGACAAGGTAATCTTTGAGAAGATTACAAGGACAGAGTAATGATATAGAAGATTATAAGGTATCTCTTTAGGGGGCATTTGAAGGAGAGTTTCCTTATTTTTTAACTGATCCGTCCCCAGTCTTTTTTACCTGGATTGAGATACATAAGTCGACTGAGCAGGACCTGGTTGCCATCGCCTTGAAGTCCTGGGTCTTCTTCTAGAATACGCAAGGCCAGTTGTCGACTCGTGTGAAGTATGTTTTGATCACTGACCACATTAAAAAGCTTGAATTCTTTGATGCCACTTTGGCGCGTTCCTTCTATATCACCCGGTCCTCTCAATTTGAGATCCACTTCCGCGATCTTGAATCCGTCGTTTGATTCGACCATTGTATTAATGCGTGTTCTGGCTTCCTTGCTCAGCTTGTATGACGACATCAGTATGCAATAGGACTGCTCGGCACCACGGCCTACACGTCCCCTGAGCTGATGCAACTGGGACAGTCCAAAGCGTTCTGTGTTTTCAATAACCATAACAGAAGCATTAGGTACATTGACGCCTACTTCAATCACAGTTGTTGCTACCATAATGTGCGTAGTGCCCTCAGCAAAGCGCTGCATCTCCTGGTCTTTGTCATGAGGTTTCATGCGACCATGTACGATACTGATTTTAAACTTTGGAGGAGGGAAGTGGTTGAGCAGTCTCTCGTAGCCCTGCTGTAAATCTGCCAGATCCAGTTTTTCAGATTCCTCGATCAATGGATAGACTATATATATCTGACGCCCCTTTTCAATTTCACGATGCAGGAATTCAATTATCTGGGCCCGATGCCTTTCTGTTTTATGGATGGTATGAATTTTCTTCCTTCCTGGAGGTAATTCATCTATGATCGACACGTCAAGATCTCCATATATTGTCATCGCCAGTGTTCTTGGAATTGGAGTGGCTGTCATGACCAGGATATGAGGGGGCCTGTTTTCTTTCGATTTGTTCCAAAGTCGGGAGCGTTGCATCACACCGAACCGGTGTTGTTCATCTATTATGGCCAATCCCAGGTTTTTAAATTCTACAGGATTCTCCAATACGGCGTGTGTTCCTATTAGGATGTCAATAGTTCCAAGCTTCAAATGATGGAGAATTTCCTTGCGAGTTTTACCTTTTACACTGCCTGACAGAAAAGCGGCTCTCACGCCCAATCCCTTCAGAGATTCAGTAATTGAATTAAAGTGTTGCTGTGCTAGAATTTCTGTAGGCGCCATGAGTACCGACTGGTAATCATTGTCTTTGGCAATAAGCATGCACATCAAGCCGACCATTGTTTTTCCGCTGCCTACATCACCCTGTAACAGCCTGTTCATCTGCATAGCTGAACCCAGGTCTGCCCGTATTTCTTTGATAACCCTTTTTTGCGCATTTGTCAGCTCGAAGGGTAGTTTTTCACTGTAAAATTTATTGAGATAAGTCCCTACTTTTTCAAATCTATGGCCTTTGTACTTAAGGCTTCGCTGGGATTTGTTAAATAGCATTTTAAGTTGGAAGTAAAACACTTCTTCAAACTTTATTCTTCTTCGGGCTTCTTCAAGTTTTAATGCATCAGGCGGAAAATGAATCCAGAGCACTGATTGAAGACGTGAGCATAGTCTCAGCTTTTTGATCAGGTAGGTTGGGAGCGTTTCCGGTAAATTACTATCACTCAGCCTGGAAAGGATGATCTTAATGACCTTTCTTCTGGCTTTGCTGTCAAAGTTCAGTTTATTAAGCCTTTCGGTACCGGAGTAGACCGGTTCAAAATAGTTTTTGAGCTCATTCGATCCAGCTGATTCCATCTCGGGATGGGCTATCGTCAGTTTTCCCCTGTAGCTGTTGGCTTTGCCATAAACCATGTACTCTTTTCCTATCTCAAGATACTTTTCAATGTATTTGATGCCTTTAAACCAGCTCAATTCAATAAAACCTGACCCGTCCTTTAATGTAGCGGTTAGTATATTAG
Organism: Chitinophagia bacterium; assembly: GCA_009923745.1. Taxonomy (GTDB): domain Bacteria; phylum Bacteroidota; class Bacteroidia; order Chitinophagales; family Saprospiraceae; genus RFSX01. Next base: position 12,145 of record RFSX01000009.1, on the reverse strand, counting down.
TTCTTGAGGCCTTTATCAGTTTTTTGGATAAAAGCACTCCCTTGAGCTGTACCGGAAAATCCGTAGCTACATCCTTAATGGCAGTAACTACGCTTTTATCGATATATCTAAATGGATAATTAATCAGCAGATCGTATACGGTAGCCAAACCAAGGTCTTCCTTAAGGACTTCTGCTCTTAATGGTCCGATACCTTTTATATAGGTGATATCTTGTTCAAGAAATTCTGACATGGCTGATTACAAAACTAAGCTATTCGAATAGAACGATTTCTCTATCCTTTCGTTTATTATTTGCTTATAATACAGGATATCTGCAATATTATCCTCAAATTTAACAGGCTTACAAACCATTCTATCATGATGCATTCGAAGAGACAGAAACAAACGGCGGAGGTAATAAGAAGACATTTTGGACAGGTATTGCTGCAGGAAGGATCATACATTTATGGTGATGCATTTGTAACAGTGACAAAGGTCTATGTAACGCCGGACATCAGTCTGGCCAAAATATACCTAAGTGTCTACAATGCAAACAACAAGCAGGCCATTGTCGATAAGGTAAATGAGCATGCCAGCCAACTGAAAAAAAACCTGGCTCACCGCATCCGAAAGCATGTCAGGCGTATACCGGAAATAGACTTTTACATCGATGAAACATTGGATGAAATCTACAGGGTCAATAAGCTTTTGGAAATCACACGTAAAAAAGACGAGGAGGTCAGGAATCAAAATGAAGATTCCTGAATAATACTTGATTACATATTATAATCTTTATGATTTAAATGGTAAAAATGTACTTAGTTTTCTATTTTTGCCTTTTAAATCAGTTACAAGATTAATTACATGCCTGTAGATGTATTATTGGGCCTTCAGTGGGGTGACGAAGGAAAAGGTAAAATCGTCGATTACATAGCCCGAGATTATGATATCATAGCCCGATTCCAGGGTGGACCCAATGCCGGACATACCATAATTATTAACGGTCACAAACATGTTCTTCACACCATACCCTCCGGTGTGTTTCGGGATGATGTTTTGAATGTCATCGGCAACGGTGTCGTTATTGATCCAATCGTATTATCCAGGGAGTTGAAGGCTCTCAAGGACCTCGGCCTGGACATTTCGAATATTCTACTGGCTAAAAAAGCGCACCTCATCCTTCCGACACACCGATACCTGGATGCCGCTTCTGAAGCATCCAAGGGAAAAGAAAAAATAGGTTCAACCCTCAGAGGGATTGGTCCTACCTATATGGATAAAACAGGAAGAAATGGATTGAGAATTGGAGATATAGAAAGCGAGGATTTCAAAAACCGATACGAACGGTTAAAGCATAAACACCTTGAACTGGGTAAGATATACCCCAAAATAGATTTTGATTTTGCAGAAGAGGAAAGAAAGTGGTTTGATAGTCTTGAAGACCTCAAAAAGCTTAAAACCATCAACTGTTCTTTCTTTATCAACGATGCCCTGAATGCTGGTAAAAAAATTCTGGCAGAAGGTGCTCAGGGATCCATGTTGGACATCGACTACGGTACCTATCCTTTTGTGACCTCTTCTAATACTTTATCATCAGGAGTGTGCGTGGGCCTTGGTGTTGCCCCTAACCGCATTGGAAAAGTATTCGGAATCAGCAAATCCTATTGCACACGTGTCGGTTCAGGACCTTTTCCTACGGAGTTGAATGACGAAACCGGTGAGAAATTGCGTAAAGTAGGCCATGAGTTTGGAGCAACCACAGGTAGACCGCGCCGTACGGGATGGATTGATCTCGTACAATTAAAATATACCATCCAGCTGAATGGTGTCGACCATTTATGTATTACCAAGATGGATTGTCTCAATGATTTTGGAGAAATATGTCTCGGGACTGATTACAAAGTCAATGGTCACATGACCCGTGAATTGCCTTATCGATTGGATGAGAAAGGTATTGACGTGGAATACACTACAATGAATGGCTGGAATTGCGATATCAACAGTCTTAGGAATTATAATGAGCTTCCGGAGGAAGCCAAAGAGTACATCCGATTTCTGGAATCTTACCTGGAAGTCCCTGTTACCATGATCAGTAACGGTCCGGAACGCGAAAGCCTGATGGTGCGCAATTAAATCTCTGCGGCTATATAGTATTGATATTCCAGGCTGGTATCGTCAGTCATTATATTTTGATAACCGGCTTCATAGAGCTCTTCTTCGATTATATGCAAAAGCACTCTTTCTTCATAGGGTGGGGCATCTACAAAACCAGGGATGCGTTTGGTCTTGTAATCAACAATAACAATTTTCCCGCCTGCGCGCAGCTTGCTCTTTAGGGCTTTAAGGTAGTTGATACGATCAGGTAGATAGGCTATGGTATTGACAATGAGGATATAGTCTGTTTCTTCATCATCCAGTTTAGGATCATTGATATCAGCCAGCCTTATGTCCAGCTTGGATGCCTTTTCTTCTGCCAGAGCGTCTTTTAGAATATTGAGCATTCTCACAGCTTCCTTGTCGATATCTATTGCTATGAGTTTTCCTATATCTGTTTGTCCCAAGATTTTAAATACAAAATACCCGAGGGCACCAGAACCGATATCTGCCAGTGTCTTAGCTTCTAAGTCCGTATTTGCCTGTTACCGGCTGAGAAGCCATTGGCCATAAGGCAATATGCATACAGCTTACCATTTTTTGATTTTATATATCCGGAGTAGGACTGAACAGATGACATACTGCCGGTTTTAAGCCATATGGACTTTTTATCCTTCCTCGTCGTAAACAAATTTTCAGCTGTTCCCTTATCACCGGGTTGGGCCATAAGTTTCAGGATTTGTGATTCTCCTTGCAAGGCGATCATTTCCTTCAGGAAGCCAGTCATCAGCGATGAAGAAATATAGTTCTGCCTTGAAAGTCCACATGCATCAACAGCCCTGTATTCAGATACAGACAAATCAAGTCTTTTAAGCATGTCTTCAATACGTTTGATACCTTGTTCGTATTTCCCATTCCTTGAACGGTCGGTAGCCAGGGCCCATAGCAAAGCTTCGGTATACAGGTTATTACTTTCAAGGTTTGACATGTAAACTATACGTTCAAGACTGGGAGAATTCAGTGTAAGGATATTTTTCAGATCCTTATTGGAGTTATCAGAAGATAGCTGAATATTTCCACTTGTAATTCCAGCTTCCTCAAGTTGAGCTTTCAACCTGGACATAAAAAAAAGGCCAGGATTTGGGATAGCTGCCTTGATGCGAAAGTCTTTGCGTCCGGAAGCTAAAGACCCTTTTATCTTTAATGTATAGATATCAGGCCCTCCAAAAACATAGGCCTGGTCACCGGTATGTGTACCTGCCACAAGCACTTCCGATTGAATGCTCAGATTATCAATCACAGGATTATAGGATACCAGTTTGGCTTTCTTTCCGATCTTGTCGCGCGTATCAAAATGAATGTAAAACAAGTTATTATGAATATTCAGGCCCCAGGCGCCCGCACCATAATAGTTAGCTACATCATTCCATTGCCAACTGTCCCTGCTGCCGGCATCAGAGACTATACTGTCATCAAGGATCAATCTGCCTTCTATGCAGTTGATACCTGCCGACTTGATTCTGTCCACCAAATTTTCCAGAAGTTTGTCCAAAGGAGCTACGCCTTTGAAATCAACTGAGCCAAGTGTCGGGTCAGCACCTCCCATGACAATGAGATCACCACTGAGCTCCCCGGAGTAATCAATGGATCCCGTGTAATAGATCTGAGTCTTAAATCTGTGGTCCTTTCCCAGGAGATGTAAAGCTGAAAAATTACTTATGAGCTTTAACGATGAGGCAGGAATGAGCATTTTATTCCCATTATAGGATACGACTTCTTCTCCGCTCGAAACTTCTCTGACGGATACGCCTAGCAGTGCTTTTTCAAGGGCTTCTTCAGAAAGCATCCTGCGTAAAGCCGATTCGACCATATATGCTGTTCTTTGGGAAAACAACAATACCGGTATCAAGCAGAGAATCAATAATATGCTACTCTTCATATTCATATCCGATGTGGAACAGGGCATCACCCTGATTAACTACGCTGGCGTTATTATGACCTATAATGTAACCTGATCTGTGACTTATGACATCAATCGATTTTTGACCGTATGGGTCATGGATGTTACCCAGCTTTTCTCCTTTTTCAACTTTTTGTCCTGAGGATTTAATCCATATAAATATACCCGAGTAGTTGGCTCGCACCCATGAGGTTTTCTTTATAATGCGAGTGTTTTCTTTTTTTTGTCCCGCCTTATCATATTCGAACATGCCTAAGTGCTGGAGACAATTTTTCAGTCCCTTCAAGCCTATATGAATCGAAAGGCCATCTAGACGCACTGATTCGCCACCTTCATAGACAAGTGTCGGGATTTTCATTTCCCGCGTGGTCTTTCGAAGCGATCGGGCGATCATGCCGCTCTGGATTATAAATGGCGGATTGAAAATCCGGGCTAAAGCTTCTGCATCCTGGTCATTCCTGGAAAATCGTATCTGTGGAAAGTTGTATCGGGAGTCCCCGCCCGTATGAAAGTCAAATACAAGATCGACATGAGGGAGGATATGTTTAGTGAGTGTTCGGGCTATACGTGATGCCAGCGATCCATTAAAAGTACCCGGAAAGCTGCGGTTGACATCCTTCCCGTCTGGAACATAACGATCAAAGTTGATGAAGCCAAAAACATTAAGCAAAGGGATAATGATCAGACTTCCCTTTTTGAGGGCATTAAAGTTTTCGTGAAACAGGAAATTCCTCACTATTTCGACACCATTGATTTCATCTCCATGTACACCAGCAAGGATCAGAACGGTAGGGCCATCCTCATGGCTTCTGAACACATGTGCTTCAATATCAATTTCAGTATCGGAGGGAATGCGACCAACTTTGAGTTCTACAATACCACTTTCACCCCGTTTGAAGTTTCGTTTGTTAATGCTTATAAGCTCACTCATAAGGTACTATCTTCAGTCTGTATGTTTCTTTCTATAAAATTAATTATCCGGCCTGCTATATCATTGCCTGTTGTACTTTCAATGCCTTCAAGACCTGGGGAGGCATTGACTTCCAGGACAAGTGGCCCGCGATTAGAACGGAGCATATCGACACCTGCGACCTTAAGTCCGAGTATTTGTACAGCCCTGATGGCAATTGCGGCCTCTTCTTCCGTGATTTCTTCGACGGTGGAACTTCCTCCGCGGTGAAGGTTAGATCTGAACTCACCCGACTGGGCTTGACGTTTCATACATCCAACAATCTCATCATCAACTATAAATATCCTGATATCTGCACCTTTAGATTCTGCAATGTATTCCTGAATCATCGATTTTTGATTGGATCGTGTAAAGGCTTCCAGGATGTTTTCGGCCTGGATACCTTTATTAGCTAATAAAACACCAACACCATGGGTACTGTTGATCAGTTTAATAACAACCTTATCCCCTTCAAATTCATTGAGTAAGGCTGAATAGGCATAACTGTTGTTTGAAACAATCGACTTTGGCAGATGGATACCGTGTGAAGCCAGTATTTGTGAGCATATCAGCTTATTTCGTGCTTTGATCAAAGCTTCACTTCTCAAAGTGCTAAAGATCTTGAGGTATTCGAATTGCCTGATTACCGCAGCGCCATAGCTGGTCCATGAAGCGCCAATACGTGGTATAATGGCATCGATATCCTTCAGGACCTGTCCGTGATAATTTATATTGAGAATACCTTCATTGATGACCAGATCACAGTTGACATAGTCAATGATCCGGACATAGTGATGCCTTAGTCGTGCAGCACGCGCCAGACTTTGTGTAGAATACAAACCCTGGTTCCTGGAAAGTATGACAATGTTCATATGGTCAAGATGATGGATTTATACTGAAACCAGCAGGCAATAGACTTTATTAATGTTCCCAAGGTATTTAATCCTGCTCAAATTTGTAAATTTAGGACTATTCAAATACCAGATAATGACTGAACTGCCTAAGAATGATTCCCGAGTAATTAACGGATGGGCAATGTTTGACTGGGCTAACTCAGCTTATTCACTCGTTATATCGACAGCTGTTTTTCCTCCTTTTTTTGCTTCGATAGCGCCTGACTTTCTCAATGTTTTCGGGATAAGTATAAACAGTAATTCGCTTTATTCCTACTCTGTATCACTGGCCTATGTACTGATGGCCTTGCTGATACCACTACTTTCGGGTATTGCCGATTATAGTGGCAAAAGGAAGTTTTTCCTGAAATTATTTACTGTCATAGGCTCTATTTCATGCATGGTATTATTCTTCTTCAACGATGCCGGGGATGTGGCCCTGGGTCTCTCAGCCTTTATCCTGGGAACGATCGGTTTTGGTGTCGGTATTGTATTCTATAATGCCTATCTCCCAGAGATAGCTACCGAAGACCGCTTTGATGCTGTCAGTGCCAGGGGCTACGCTTTTGGATATATTGGTTCCGTTATACTGTTGGCAATCATATTACTGATGATCAGCTTTTACAGTCAGATAGGGTTGAGTTCTTCCTCAATGGCTATACGGATAGGTTTTGTGCTGGTCGGAATATGGTGGATAGGCTTTGCATTTTTAACATTCAGGGTACTACCATCCGACAGCAAGCAGGCCTTTGACCGGACTCTCTTCAAGGAAGGTTTTAAAGAGCTCCAAAAAGTAGGACGAGCGATAAAAGCCGAAAGCAATACCATCACCTTCCTGTCATCTTATTTTTTCTTTATTGCCGGAGTAAATGTTATTATTTATCTGGCATCGATATTTGCTAAGGAGGATTTAAATTTTGGAAGTAGTGAGCTGATCGTATTGATTCTGTTGCTTCAGTTTCTTGCGACCATAGGAGCCTACTTTTTTGCATTCCTCTCAGATAAAAAGGGGAATAAGCTCTCATTGATGATCCAGATTTTTATATGGATATTTATTTGTTTGTTGGCTTATTTTACTCAAAGCAAATTCTACTTCTATATCCTTGCCGGATTTGTAGGTTTGGTATTTGGAGGAATCCAGTCGCTTTCAAGATCAAGCTATTCCAAGTTTATTGAAGATGATGACATTCCGCTGACATCCTATTACAGCTTTTATGATGTACTTACAAAACTGGCTGTGGTTTTTGGAACTTTGATGTTTGGACTGGTCAATCAGTTGACGGGAAGTATGCGTTACTCCATACTTGTCTTATCTGTATTTTTTATTGTGGGCGCTTTGATTCTGGCAAAAGTGAACTTTCAAAAGAAGATACAACTCGAAGAAGAGCTTTATTTCTGAAATTCGTAGCATCCAATATCCACTTTGCCATTTTCCCGAATCTGGCCAAGGATATCTGTATCAATAAATGGAAGGTCTTTTCCTGCATCAATAGCTATTGACATGGTGTCCAATTCAAAATTGTAGGCATCAACATTCCTGAAAAGTGTATCCGAAGGAACCGTGTTTTTACAATTACTGCAGTTATCAAAGAAATTAGGGAAAGCATCCGCATTCAGTAATTCATCTACTCGGACGATGCAATGATCAAAATTGTATTTAAAGATTGAAGGGTTCGATCCATCAGTAGCATCAAACAGGGATACTTCGTCCCTGTCGTTGCCCGTAAAGATACAATTGGAAAAACCGCAATCCAGAGCATTGATAAGGAAAGAACTGCAGTCACCAGTGAAGCACTTTATATTATTGGCTTCTACAGCTACATCCTGGTTGTCATAGTTGGCAACTGTACAATAATTAAAACTGTAGCTGCCTCCAAAATTCAAACTGATACCTGCACCGGCATTTTGGTAAAACAGACAGTTTTCAGCATAAATACTGGCATGGGATGCACTGATGCCGCTTCCGCCAGTAAAGGCAAAAACAGATGATTCGATTCTTACACTTGCCGCTGAATCGACCGAAAGACCAACTATAGAGTTCTCTATACGCGTGTGACTCAGATTGTTACCCTTGGTATTCTTGCTTAGGAGTATTCCAGACCATTGTCCCTGGACTTCATCAAATTCATTTTCGAGTCTGTCGGTTTTAAATAGGACAGGTTCATCCACAGTTCCTTGAGAAATCAAGTGGCCGTTCTGAAGGAATACAAAGAGACCGTCATTGAAAACGCCCAGCTCATTTATGGCTACACCCCCATGGACGTAAACTTCTGTACCTGGCGGTAAAACCAGGTCGCAGCTGTCGATGACCAGAACGCCATAGAGTACATATGGTTTGGGATCATCCCAGACCCAGTCTCCAAATTGACAGCTGACATAGCTGACTCTGCCGGCACTTTCACGGTTAGGTATATAATTGGCGTTTTGTCCCCATGCTTCAAGCATGACATCATAGGTATTGACACCGGCGCTTATCTTTATATGGCGCTCGATAAAGAACGGGCTGATAGAAACAGGATTATCGGGGTCAATGGTAAGTTCCACGAATATGTAGATGCTGTCATTGGCTTCGACTCGTATGTTTTCAATATCATTTTGGGCAAAACCGTCAATATTTAATCTGAAAAAACCATCAGGATCTTGCAGTAAAATCCTGTCGATGATGACAGCCTTGTCTTCCAGGTTAAAAACTTTGAATGATCGTGTAGCAGAACCTCTTTCGGTAAATACAGTGTCGAAGCTTAAAGTATCCATAGAAAAGTCGAGCATGATATCCGGATTGTCACTTACAGAATCTTCCTGGCAAGAACTCATAAAGTGGACTATAGATAATATGATCGCAAAGAAAAATATGTGTATGCCGTATTTACTCATATATTAATTTGAATCTTGGGTCCTGCAGTTAGTTCGCCCAAAAATAGGGTAATATTCCATTATTGTCCGATAATGTCATCCAAACAGGACTCAAAAAACTAGTTTTGTGTAGACCATGTATGATAGATTAAAAATAGATGTCATTATCCCTGCTTATAACGAAGAAAAGTCTATTGGCAGTGTCATAAGCGATATACCATCAGATTTGGTTAGGGAAGTGATTGTATGCAATAACAACAGTACCGATAATACTCGGGATGTTGCCATTGAATATGGTGCGTTTGTCCTGGATGAAAACAGGAAAGGTTACGGCTCAGCGTGCCTCAAAGGCATGGATTACATCGCACAGAAAGACATAAAACCGGATATTGTCGTGTTTCTGGATGGGGATTATTCGGATCACCCTGACGAAATGCCTGCACTTATACAGCCTATTCTAGAGCAGGATATGGATATGGTGATCGGTTCACGAGCTTTGGGCACTCTTGAACGTGGTGCCATGCAACCGCAGCAGATATTCGGAAATTGGCTGGCAACCAACCTTATAAGACTTTTGTACGGCTATGAATTTACAGACCTTGGCCCTTTCAGGGCTATAAAATATGAAAGCCTGTTATCTTTGGAAATGGCTGATCCCGATTTTGGATGGACGGTTGAAATGCAGGTAAAAGCAGCAAAGCAAAAAATGAAATGCACAGAAGTACCGGTTAAATACAGGAGGCGCATTGGTGTGTCCAAAGTCTCAGGCACACTTAAAGGAACAGTACTTGCCGGCCATAAGATATTGTGGACTATATTCAAATTATTGTGAGCATGGAGATGATAGGGTATATTGTATTTGCTGTCTATATCGTATGTCTCGTATACATCACGGTTTATTGTCTCTTACAGTTTCATCTATTGCTGCATTACACACGCGGTAAGCTGAAGGATAGAAAAAGCCATAGTACGAGCCTTGAATTAAACGGAAACAAGCCTTTTGTAACCATTCAGTTACCCGTATTCAATGAATATTTTGTTGTCGAGAGGCTTATAGATAATATTTGTAAGCTTGATTATCCCAAAGATTGCATGGAAATCCATGTTCTGGATGACAGTACCGATGAAACTCTCGAAATATCAAAGGCAAAGGTAGAAGAGTACAGGCAAAAAGGTTTTGATATCAAATTGATTCACCGCAGCAAGCGCCAAGGGTATAAGGCTGGAGCCTTGAAGGAAGCCATGCAATATGCCAAAGGAGATTTTATCGCCATTTTTGATGCGGACTTCCTTCCGGAGAGGGACTTTCTGCTTAGCACTTTGCCGTATTTTGAAGATAGAAATGTAGGTATCGTTCAGACGCGCTGGGGACACATCAATCAGAACTATTCTATCATAACAAAGTTGCAGGCCTTTCAACTTAATGTACACTTCACAATAGAACAACAGGGCCGTGAGTACGCAGATTACCTGCTTCAGTTCAATGGGACGGCCGGGGTATGGAGACACAGCACGATCGATGATGCCGGAGGATGGGAAGCGGATACCTTGACCGAAGACCTCGACCTCAGCTACAGGGCACAATTGAAGAATTGGAAGATTGTATACCTTGAAGAAGTCACCTCACCTGCAGAGCTTCCATCTGAAATGCTGGGCTTGAAGTCTCAACAATACCGATGGATGAAGGGTGGAGCTGAGACCGCCAAAAAATTACTTCCAAAGGTATGGACAAGTCCTCTGTCTTTTGTACAAAAGTTGCACGCATCCACCCATTTATTGGCAAGCACAGTGTTTCTCTTTGTTTTTCTGCTGGGGGTATTCAGCGTGCCTTTATTGTATTTTATAAATCCCTTGCAGATTGACATGCGCATCATGACCTTTTTCCTGATCAGTCTGTTCGCTATAATGGCAGTGTATTACGTGGCGAATGTAGAAGCTGCCTGGGACGATCAGAATAAATTCAAGTCGATAATCAAATTTATTTTCATATTCCCTGTTTTCCTTTCCTTGTCAATGGGCCTGTCTCTGCATAATGCGATTGCGGTTATACAGGGTTTGAAAGGAAAGAAGAGTTCTTTTGTCAGGACTCCAAAGTTTAATATCCGATCGGTTGGTGATAGCCTTGTGAAAAGTAAGTACAGGTCAGCCAAGATCAGTCCTTTAACTCTTCTTGAAGGATTACTCGCTTTATATTTCTTCTTTGCTTCCATGTGCTTTTATTTTTTGGATATGCCACCATTTTTTATTTTTCAGTCAAACATCTGAATTATAAAACGGCAAATCATTAAAATAAGCCTATACGCAGCTATACTGTTTATAGCGGTTCTGGTCCTTGGATTTTACAGCTCCCAGGATGATTTTATAGTAATTATAAGTGGGTTCACAGCAGCATTCCTGGCTTATGGCTTGATTTTGAATGAATGCAAAAACCATCCGTTGAAATCTTCATCGCTGGTCGCACTGGCCTTTATCATAAGATGTATTCTTGTATTCAGTTTTCCTCAATTATCTGATGATATATACCGATTTGTCTGGGATGGTCTGCTTATTTCTGAAGGCATACATCCTCTGAGCTATACACCGGAACAGCTCATGGAGGCTTTTCCTGATCTGGGATGGTCTGGCTTGTATGAAAATCTGAATTCACAACAGTATTACACGGTTTATCCACCATTCAGCCAATTGGTATTTTATTTGTCTGCACTTCCCGGCGTTGACCAGATGGCGGTTTCGAATATTATCATTAAGCTAAGCTTGCTTGCATCGGAGTGGGGGATATATTTTTTAGCGAGCAGGATGCTTCAAATGTATGGACTTGCCAGGTGGTATGTGTTCATATATCTTCTTAATCCTCTGGTAATGGTCGAGATCATGGGCAACGCACACTTTGAAAGCTTCTGTGTGTTGAGCTTTTTGGCCTCTGTGTATTTCCTGTCTCAAAAAAGGCATCTGGTTTCATCAGCATCTTTTGCTTCTTCTATAGCCTTCAAAATGTTTCCATTGATGTTCATCCCTCTGTTGTGGAAATATTGGAAAGAAAAAAAGCAGTTTTTTAGATATGTTTTTGCTACGGCATTATGCAGTCTTTTATTCTTTGCCCCTTTCTTGCTTGGTTTGGATTTGATGCATTTTTTTTCGAGCCTGGATCTGTATTTCCAAAAATTTGAATTCAATGCCAGCATTTATTTTGTAATGAGGCAAGCCGGTTTCTGGCTGACCGGCTACAATCAAATTCAGATCATTGGACCATTCCTTGCAGTCATGGTAATTCTCTTCATCGCTTATCAGAGCTGGCGTAATGCACCAACAACACCCATTGAACTATTGCATCTCAGTGCGCAGGTATTCAGCTTTTATATACTTATGGCTACTACCGTGCATCCCTGGTACCTGTGTTTTCTAGTAGGTATTACCAT
>RFSX01000080.1 GCA_009923745.1 Chitinophagia bacterium | reverse complement strand
TATAAGCGTGTCTAATTTTTGAAAACTTGTAATGATATTATTGAAACTGAAATGTTCAGTGAATTGTAATTCCCGCATTTTGCTCAGGTAGCCCATGAGGTCGCCACCAAGTCCTTTTCCCAGATTGCCTTTGACAAAATAATCCGGCAGGGTCAATGAAGGATGGGTGTCTACAAAGAGCATGAATGGCAATGCAGCACCTGTATCTATTAATAATTTCAGATCGAGTTCAAGTCCATCGGCACGCTTCATCTTGCTTCTGACATAGGGTTTGTATTTGTCAATTTCAATAGAGATTTTTTTGAAATCCGGTTCAGTTGGTGGCCTAAAACTGTCTGCACTGTGCAGCGTCAACTTGCCTTTTTTATAGTCGATTCCCATAATCAGATTCCTGAAAAAGCGGGTTCCCAAAATGCCATGTATGGCTTCTCCAGTGAGCTCTTCGAGATGGAGGAAGTCTTCTTCCAAAACGATTATATCCCTGCTGACGGTTTGAGTTTTTTCAAGCTGCAAGGCCACATTACGGCAAATAAATGCATAGACCTCCCTTTCCAGATCGGAACCTACCAGATTGATGCGCTTTTCATATTCAATACCTAAGATGTCTGTTATCTCGCGGCGAAATAAAATGACATGTTCAGCGCCGGTGTCCAGGATAAATTTTAAAGGCAATGCTTTGCTGAAGCGCAGATTCAGGATGATAAAACCCTGTGAATATTCAAAATCAATCTCTGCCGGCTCTTTATCTTTGAGTATTTCGGGGCCCAGTACCTGGGAAATCGCAATTTGGCCGGTCATCACCAAAATGAAACCTATCATTGTTATAATCCTGCCAATTCCTGATTTTATCATTGTACCTCGACCTTTTGGCTCATTTATATAGATGAGTGTCTAAGTGTATAGTAACTATAAAGAAATAACAATTGTATATTTTATGACGATCCTTATGGAGAATAACACAAGATTAATTGAATATAAAGGCTAAAAGCAAGAGACACAGCACTGAAAAAACAAGATATTGTGCGAAGCGTAAGATTGAGCTGTAATTGAATTTCAGGTCACTTCTCGCAATCATAAAATGCCTGAAGCAGTCGGCAAATATGAGTTTGAAGAGTGCGGAACTCTTAGAGGGCTCAATACTTTTTGATGATTCAATCCATTGATTGAATTGCTTCCTGCCTATTACGTCAGGAATAAGTCTGGTAGCCAGGTTCATCGATAAGGCTGTCGAGCGAACTCTAGATTTATTCAAGCTGTTTCTTTCACCGGATGAATTCATAGCTGCCCATATATAATTTACGCTTTTGGATTTCTTACTATCCAGTAAGACGCGATAGAGCGCCTGCCTTATTGCATCAATGTATATGCCGGCAATAGTATGAATGTCTTCCGGGGCTGTATCGAGATATTCTGCGGCATCAATGATTGTATTCTTGAATGATTCTCTTGCTGCTGTATTCAAATTTTAATGTTCATGCTTTCAGTGTAAAGAGATTTGTTGGCACCTAAAATTGGTCTTTCTTCTTGTCTAAGATCGCAGAAAAATCGCCAACTAGGGATTCCTTTTAAGCTTATTTACTATTATTAATGAATATCTGATATTGTGACATAATTCAATCAGTGGATATCCAGAAGCTAAAAGAAATAGAGGCAGCACTTTTAAAGATGGAAGATAATGCTGACGGGGGGAATTTACAGCTGGAAAAGATTCTCCATTTGTTCAGCTTTTTCTTCGAGTGCATTACTGAAAACAGGAATGTTGCTTTTGCCAGCCTGTTTTCAAGGATGGTTTATACGTCAGTGCATTTTAATTATAATAGCACCCTTACCGGATTAAATCACTATTTCAGGAGGCTTTCAGAAAAAAGGGAGGATCACAGCTTTTCAAATAGAGATATGGAGGAGCTTGGTAAAACGCTCTTATGGCACAACCTTCGGCATTTTTACAAACTCAATATTCCCCAGGCCTATTCAATACTTCCCGAATTCAAACAAAATAAAAGCCAGAGCTGGGAATACCGGCGTGTGGTCAGAGCATATATTATCGATATTTCAGAACATCAGCACCATGGATTGCAGCTAAAATTCATTGAAGAGTTTGAAGAGCAGCATGAGCAAATGGCCTATGTCAATAATGATCAGTTTTCAAGGCAATTACTGAAAGCAAAACAGTTTTTGGAATTACCCTTTTCAGCGAGTCTTATTGACCTGAGAAAAAAAGAGTCTTATTGGGAGGCATCCGGCATTGTCCTGGAGCCTGATTTCCTTGTTGGCGTAACAAGTATTTCTGAATGCTTTCAAGGCAATGACGCACATGCTATAAATGCAGTAGCAAGCAAGTTGATACCTGTGGAAGCCAATCATCACTTGCTGATGGGTAATGTAGTCAATTACATTTTTGATGAATTGATCCACAAGCCTGATACACCTTATGATGAGTTGGTCAAACAAGTTTTCAACACTACGGCAGTTTCTTTTGCACTTATGCATGATGAGGATTTAAGACGATTTCTTGCGAAGCTTAAACAACATTATACCCACTTGGTCCGCATTGTCAGCAATGAATTGCCAGAAACGGCTATGGCTCCTGACCGGTCTTTTCTTGAACCCAGTTTTTATTCTTGTGAATATGGCTTGCAGGGTAGACTGGATCTCTATCATTTTAATCAGGATGATGAGCAGTCCGATATTGTTGAACTTAAGAGCGGTAAGCTCTTCAGACCTAACAGTTACGGACTCAATGAAAACCATTTCATTCAAACCCTCTTATATGATCTCTTGCTGGAGTCTGTTCACGAGGGCAAGGTAAGATCAAATAACTACATATTGTATTCCTATCTGGATGAAGGGAATCTTAAATATGCGCCAAGAGTTCGCGACAGGCAGATGAATGCGCTCTATCTAAGGAATGATATTATATTGTCTGAATGGATTTTGTCAGGAGATAATGATGCCATTCTTAAGAGCCTGTTATCCTATCTCGATCCTGAAAAAATTCCTGAGGGTTTTAATTTTCTGATTCGGGATGCCAGGCACTTTAAATCCGTTTACGATGCATTGACCGATCTCGAAAAACTGTATTACAGGAAATTTGTTTCTTTCATAAACCGGGAATATCATCTTTCGAAAAAAGGGCAGCACGGTCTATATACGAATAACGGGCTTGCCTCACTTTGGCTTGACACCATAGATAACAAAAAGGAGAAGTTCATGATCCTTTCGGATATGGTTATTGAAAGCAATGAGGCGGCCAACGATAATCCGACCATTAGTCTTAAATTTTCAGAAAAGTCTTCACGGCTGAGCAGATTCAGGAAAGGTGATATTGCCGTGCTCTATCCTGAAACGAATTCCTACCGAGCTGTATTAAGGCATCAGATTTTTAAATGCACTATCATCGACATCTCACAAGAGGGCCTTACTGTTCGACTGAGAGCCCGTCAGAAGAATCATGATCCTTTCAGGAA
Organism: Chitinophagia bacterium; assembly: GCA_009923745.1. Taxonomy (GTDB): domain Bacteria; phylum Bacteroidota; class Bacteroidia; order Chitinophagales; family Saprospiraceae; genus RFSX01. The sequence continues at coordinate 3,943 of RFSX01000080.1, read as the reverse complement.
ATATAAATTCTGGCATATTGAATCGGACACTCTGGATAGTGGTTTTCTTAAACAGTTTCACGGTCTCTTCGGCTTTATCTCCTCAAGTCCTGACTTCAGAAGACTCTTGTTGGGACTTGAAGCTCCCGGTAAAAAAGAAGTCAATCTGCAGAGATATGAGAATTCAATATTAAGTCCATACCAAAGTGAAGTTATCAATAAAGCGATAGCAGCTGAAGATTATTTTTTGCTGTGGGGTCCGCCGGGAACAGGAAAGACAAGCATCATGCTGCGATGCTTTTTGGATCATTATTTCAATAATTCGGATTATAACATTTTACTTCTGGCATATACGAACAAGGCTGTTGATGAAATCTGCGCATCGATTGACAAGCTATTGGAAGGCCGGTATATAAGGCTAGGTTCACGGTATTCTTGTTCAGAGAAGTTTACCGACAAGCTTCTATCAGCACGCATGGAGGGCATTCACACCAGGGAGGAAGTACTGTCCTTGCTACAGTCTCACCGCGTATTCGTATCTACGGTGAGCTCTTTTCAGGGACGTGAAGAGATTGGGAAGATTAAGAACTTTGATCTGGTCATTATTGATGAGGCAAGTCAGATTCTTGAGCCTATGTTGGTCGGGATGTTGGCGCGCTTTGAAAAGTTTATCCTGATCGGAGATCACAAACAGTTGCCTGCTGTTGTTGTCCAGGATAGTGCTTTATGTGTTGTCGCTGATGAGGAATTATCAGATAGAACAGGACTTAGGAATTTATCAAATTCCTTATTTGAGAGGCTGTATGCGCGCTGCTGCGCCATGAATTGGGATTGGGCTTATGCAGCTCTTGACCGACAAGGGCGTATGCATAAAGATATCCTTGCATTCGTCAGTCCTCAGTTTTATGAAGGCAAGTTGGATATTATTGATGGAATCGCTCGATTGAGTTCAGAATTATCATTGAAAGACTTTGATAGATTATCCCAAATTCTGATCCAAAACAGGATGATCTTTGTGGATACGCCCCTGGATGAAACGCTCACTCACAAGACGAATGAAACGGAAGCCGATCTTGTTTCCATTATTATAGATCACTGGACGAAAATATACGATTATAATAATAAGCCATTAACGCCAGGCTCAATAGGTATTATAACACCATTCCGTTCACAAATCGCAGTTATAAGAAATAGGCTTGGGTCCAGGCTAACTCAGGATCTAAGCATTGATACGGTAGAACGATATCAGGGGGGAGCGCGAGATCATATTCTTATATCGCTGGCTGTTTCCAAGGCACAGGCCCTTGAGTCTATAAGCAATGTATCATCGGAAGGTATTGATCGTAAACTGAATGTAGCGCTAACCAGGGCAAGAGAGAATGTTATTATATTTGGAACCAAAGAATTACTTGTCAAAAATCGGATTTACAAGGACTTGATTGAACACTGCTATAACCTTACGCATTTAGAAATATTAAGGAGTTTGGAATGAAAATACTGATGGTATGCCTGGGAAATATCTGTAGATCTCCAATGGCTGAAGGCATTTTAAAACATAAAATTCATGTCCTGGGCCTGAATTGGCAGGTGGATAGTGCAGGTACCGGAAGCTGGCATGTAGGAGAGGCACCGGATCCAAGATCTATCAGTACATCCAGCGAAAATGGTATTGACATCAGTGATCAGAGAGCACGGCAATTCAAGCAAAGGGATTTTGATGCATTCGATCTGATCCTTGCTATGGATAGCTCCAATTATAATAATATAGTCCAGCTGGCTCGCGAAGATTCTGACCGGCAAAAAGTAAATTTGTTGCTCAACTACAGTCATCCTGGTCAAAACAGGGCGGTGCCTGACCCGTATTTTGAAGGTGGTTTTCAAGCTGTATTCGAAATGATAGAGGCGGCAGTCGACGGACTCATCCGTGACACTGCAAGCGATGAATGAGGACGCTTACCATATTATAGTGACAGGCAGAGTCCAGGGGGTCGGGTTCAGGTATTATACCAAGAAAAAGGCGGATAAACTATTCCTTAAGGGATGGGTGCAGAACCTGGGTGACGGCTCCGTTGAAATATTTGTAGAGGGTGCAGTTGAAGGCATCAACGCTTTTATGGAATGGTGTCATTACGGGCCTTCCAGTGCAGAGGTAAAAAAACTGGATTACAGCAAATCAAATCCCGAGGAATTCACGGACTTCCTGATAAGGCGCTGAATTCAATCATCAATTTTATAGTACGACTGTAGCAATTGACTCAAAGACTCAATGCCAAGGTCCTTCATCTTAAGGATATTCATACTGGGTACAGAGGCTATGTCAGGATGCGATTTTATTGTCCTTCTGACATCATCCACATACAGAATATGAATTAGAGGGTAGGGCGAGCGATTTGTATAGTGAGTGGGAGCCGAAATTTTTTCCTCATTAAAAAGATATGCAGGGTGGAAGCCAGCTAATTGAAAAGTGTTGCTCAATCCAGATTCTTCCAGCAGGCTTTCTGCTTTTTCAAATACCTCAAGGTAGCTTTCAAAATCTTCTGGAGCATTTGGAAGGATAAGAATTGAAGTGGAGAAATCCTTATTCTTTTCCAGTTGTTGCAGGGTATTCCAAAATGCAATCAATTGCATATGTGCATCATCAGAAAGCTCCAGGCTGAAGAGTATATAGCCGCTATCGAATACGGATTTAGCAAAAGGGCATAGATGAAATCCGATTACGAATTCTGCAATCCACTTTTTTGTAGCACTGATATAGTGCTCCTCACTATTCATCGATTTCTCCAAAGACCGAACTTACAATCTCCCCATTCAAAAATTCCAGGGCTGGTATCTGACTTTGAAATACAGGCCCTTTAAGTTTGTTTTCGAGAAGCATAAGTGCCATCTGGCAAAGAGGTGCCGCTGTGGTTGTCTGTATCGCCCGCAGTTTTATACCATTTATTTTTGAGGGATTGACAAAAATGCTTTTTTCCAATGATCTAAGCTGCCCGCCACTGTCTTGTCCTTTTACCGATGCAAATACAACAACAACATCATCTTCGACGGCTGGTATTTGTGATTGCATGGTTCTGTTAAGGAAGGCAACTTTATCTTCCCCTTCCGGTGTTTCTTTAAGAACTGATCTGACCCATTTATAGTGACCTGGATATCTAAGGGTTTTATACCTGAGATTCTTCGTTTTACCAGCTAAGGCTTTTGGAAGATCAGCGGCACCTCCCGAAGTGTAATCGTCTTCATAGGCTACACCATCGATGAGGATCATTTCCGTTTTAGAAAGGGAAGGTATGTACTTGGTCTCGTAGTCATCCACAACAATGGCCTGCTTTACATATTCTGTGGCTACACCAATAGGACTCCATGTATATGCGTAGAAATACGGTTCAGGAGCGTGCTTTGACAGCGCACCCACTTTCATCTCAATAGTATCTACTTTATCTACTTTATATTTCTCTGTAAATCTTTGAAACAGGTGATTGGCGAGGACATTGATGTATCCGGGTGCCAGGCCGGTTTGCAGGACAAATCCCGTGTCACATGACTCGGCTATTTCAGTTACCATATCCGTTTCCCTTACATATTCGGTGAGGTTGGCATAATGGCAGTTGTATTTTTTTGCCAGTTCAGCTAATCTTGGCGCCTGACTGCCGGGCAGGCAATCAAGAATGACATCTGTTCTTTCCAAAAATTTTGAGAGATCATCATTTTCCCCTTCTTCAGGGAAAAGAAAAGGACTGCACACTGATCGGCCCGTTTTTGAATTGATTTCCGAAGCTGATTTTTCAGCATTTTCAAGGAATCTATCGCCAATAAATATATCGAGGTCTTCTGCTTTGTAGTTGCTCAGAATTACAGCTGCAGCGTGGCCAATGCCACCGGCTCCAGCAATCATAATGCTATGTTTATTCATTCTTCAGGGTTTGGCGCAAAATTAAAATAATAGGCAGGATGGGCAAAAATAATTATT
>RFSX01000079.1 GCA_009923745.1 Chitinophagia bacterium | reverse complement strand
TGTGCCGCTTGGTTGATGCTCTTCAGGTCTGAGGGCAAATGAGTAAACATTGATACCTTCATCAGGGAGATGTTCATAGCTATTTATTGAACTTTCGAGCTGCTCAATCAACTCGACTTCATTGTTTACGGAGTTGGAAAAATATATGTTGTAAAATTCGATATCACCGCTGTCTTCACAGGTAAAATCTGATCTAGTCCAATTGAGATAGTTTAAAAGATCTTCTTCTGGAACATCACTGAGGCCCTCTGAACAAGGGTTGCTGACGGATAGAACCGGTGTACATGGCCCAACAGTATCTATGGGCATTCCGCAAGTCTCCTGAGAAAAATTGAATATGTTTTGAGGTGTTCCTTCCAGACCATAAGTTCCACGGGACTCAATCCTGTAACAGTAATTCGTATCATTGGAGACCATCCTGTCAAAGTAATTTGAGAGAGTCGTGCTATCAAGCAGTTTAAATTGACTTGTTGTTGGATTGTTCCTGTATATTGAATAGCTGTAGTTTTCCCAGGAGGTTTCGGACTGCCAGCGCAGAGCGTTGAGCTTGTCGGATGAGGCTATTTCCAGAAATACTGTCGAGCTTTCAGGAGATGATGAATAATAGGAATTTGCAGCATAAAAATCTACCTGGTAATAGTATTGGATATTTTGAGTATTTAATCCCGTATCTGTGAAATTCAATGTCACAGGATCTGCAAAGTTTATGGATTCGAAGGATGCGCCTGAAATCTCTTCAAACTGTACGCCATCATCAGACCTTAATAGCTGGTACCGATAAGGACCGGGATATTGCAGTGTATCAAAATCCCCGACCTTAGGTTTGATCCACTTCAGATCTACTTCTCCAGTGTTAACAGAGGTTTGTTCAACGCTTACTTTTGTTAGAAGCGGTATATCTTGTTGCAGTTGAATACATACTTCTTCAGATGCCAGGCTTTCGACTATATTGAATGGATTTGCCGAGATTGTTTGTTTGGCAAAATTTGCCAAGACCCGGTAACAATAAATTTTTCCTTTTTCAACATCTGTATCTGTAAATCGGTACCTGCTATCCGAGGATTCGTCTGTGAGGAATTCGACTATAGAATATCCTCTTCCGTCGAGTCCTGCTTCACAGGTGTCCATTTCAAACGGATTGGTGTTTAGTTTTCTCCATACGCTGAATCCAATAAAATAGTCATTTTGTGTTTCTTCGCATTGATAGGGGAGTTCCCAACTCAGATTGACAGAGCTCGGGTCTGCTTCAGCCTGCAGGTCTTCTGGGTGAGGTCCTACTACTTTTATTTTGAGGGTTTTCAGCACAGCGAGGCCTGACAGATTATTGATGCTGTTATCCTGTGCTCTGAATACAACCTGGTAAAAATTATTGCTTATATGTTCACATTTGGTTTCCCAAATAAACCTTGAACTGTAAGGCGTGTCAGCGAATTCACCTTCGTTGGTGAGTAAAGCCTTTGAAAAGTCTACCAGGAATGGTCCTCCGGTTGCATTGATCCGAACCTGTTGATCCTGGTCCGGATCATCGGTGAATACTGGTATATCTATGGTTTCGCCGGCGACAACACATATTTCTTCCTCAACTTCCAAAAGGGGTGGCAAGCTTTGACAACTCTGCACCCTAATCTGCATATCTCTGATTACACTGTTAAGAAGAACTCCGTTTCTGTATTCATTGATTTTGATGGCAATATTGTACTCGCCAGCCTGTTTTGGCGAATCCCAAATAAAATCTCCGGTTTCAGGATCAAGGAAGATTGTATTCCCGGGACCTGCCGAAACCTGGTCAGGATATTGGTATGCCGGGACTTGAGTTCCTTCCGATTGCAGTGGTACCACCAGTTCGTACGAGAGGCTGTCTCCATCAATATCGTAGGCATTTGGATTATGGACAAAACGTTGATTCAAGCAGGCAAAATCAATCGGGGGCTGAAGGAGTATGACACTGTTGTTGAACCCCTGGAATTGTGTATTTATGAGCGTAAATGTTGTCGAGACAAAAAACGGTACATCCACAGAATTAGGAAAATTAACGTTGACAATGTTATTTACCCTGTTGGGATCTTCAAACGAAAGTGTATAGGTAGCTCTTCCAGGATAGGTATGTTCTGCGGTGTAATAATTAACTTTTATGTCTTCACCTGGAATGATATCTCCCGATCCATTGGATCTGGCAACGTTTTGAGAAGTTCCGTCACCCCAATTCAGCAGAAGGCTGTCTCTATCTGCAGCAGTAGAACTGGCTTTTGTATATGTAGTGATGGTCGCACGTATAGTTAATGGTCCTAACTGCACATATGTGATTTCTCCGGACCTGTTATGTGTTCCGAATAAATTCGAATATACCGAGAGGCAAACAACTAATACAAGTATTACTCTTTTGAAATGCTGCAACACGCTCAAAGCTCTTAATACCAATAAAAATACCTAATTCACAATGGAATAACATAACTGAACACGACAGTGTTCTGTAATTCGATGGTATTAACTCTCGCCCAGTATTTTCAGACATCGATCAAGAGCATCTTTCCAATGCGGTATTTTAAGGTCAAATTGGCTCTTTATTTTATCCTTTGACATGACACTCCAAAGGGGCCTGGGGGCTGGAGCATTAAAACCTTCTGTCGAGATATTATTAACGCGGCAATCGATATCTGATTTTAGGAAAATGCTTCGTGCAAAATCTGCCCAATTGGTTTGCCCTTCATTACTGAAATTATAGGTTCCGAAACTGCTTTGCCTGTCAAAATTGTTTGATTCAAGTTTGCCTATTATGTCAAGTACAGCATAGGCAATATCCGGTGCATAACTTGGTGTACCCAATTGATCGGATACGATACCCAATTCCTCTCTTTCCTTACCCAGGCGCAGCATCGATTTTACAAAATTATGTCCATGCGCGGCATATACCCATGAAGTTCTGATGATTATATGTTCTTTTTTCGATGTCCTTAGGTACTCTTCACCTTTTAATTTGGATTTGCCATACACAGAGCGAGGCTTGGTATCATCAGTTTCTAATATAGGGCGACCGGGATCAATATTATAGACATAGTCTGTGGAAAAGTGGATTATACAACTATTTGCAGGCGCGTATTGAGCTAGATGCTTCAAGGCCTCAGCATTGATGGCCATGCACAGTTCTTCTTCCTGTTCCGCCTGATCTACCCTTGTATATGCTCCTGCATTGATTATATAATCGTAAGGCTTATGCAGGACACTTTTTATGGATTCTTGCGAGGAAAGGTCGAGCTCCTGGCGTGTCATATAGTCAAATTCAAACTGGGTACTGGACTCAGACAATTCCAGAAGGCAGGTGCCAACTTGACCCGAAGATCCTGAAACCAAAACAGATTTCTTCATTCTAAATGTCTCTTTTTTTGAACAGGAAGTAGCTTAATGAAATAAAAAGGGCAAGATAAATAATTGTTGCAGTTACTGCTTCTTTATATTCAAGAAGGAATGCAAAATCAATATTATCAGGAATGGCATTGGCATATCGCATCACCGGCAAAGGCATTAAATCTTCACACGCATTCATTGGGAAATACCGTGTAAATGAAGCTTTCTCTACCCGTTCGATTATGAAATAGCGAAGAAGGGGCTCTATAATAATGACATAAGAAATATAAAAGAAAACTGCTAGGCCTGATTTTCTGAAAATATAGGCTAGCATAAGTGCAAAGCTTGTATATGATAGGCACATAAGAAAGAATCGGGCTATTGCCCAGTCATTGTCAAAGGCAGCAACTAGGTCAAAGCCTTCCGTATGGATTAAGCCGATAATAAGTCCCAGGACAGCATAAAATGCGCTGGCTATGGCACTAATGATAATAATACTAAGCAGCTTGCTCAGAAAGAACTCATTACGCGTCAAGCCATTGATGATGGATTGCCTCATGGTTTTATTGCTGACTTCTATAGTTAAGAGATATACGGATGCTACGCCGATGAAAAAGAAAGCAATCCAGTTACCAGCATAGCCCAGGTAATCCCATATATCCGGAAATTGAAAGAAACTTTCTTTCGACGGAAGGAATGAAGGCAACTCAGGGATCAGTGTACCGAAGTAAAGACATGCCGGGAAAAAGAGGAAAAAGAAAAGTATTAATAGCTGAATGACCGTATTTTTTCTGAATTTGGTCCATTCAAGTTTTATAAGTCGGAACATAAGTTTTTCTTTAACGGGTGATTTCAAGAAATTCTTCCTCAAGTTTGCGCTTGCGGCTGACGAGATGAGAAAGTTGGATGCCATGACTGAATGCTGAAGCATTCAGCTCTGCAGGATTGAGATTTTCTGAGGCGGTGCATTCGATCACGCCGTCTTTCAGCTCTATTTTCTTGATGGATTGATTTGATCTCAGGAATCCCATGAGTTTATCTGTATCATCACTTTTCAATTCAAGGAAGATATCTGAGGAGAGTATGGACCCCACGGGGCCGGTAGCCAGCAACTTGCCATTCTTAATAATGGCTACATGCGAGCATATTTTCTCTACCTCAGCCAATATATGACTGGCCATAATGACCGTTTTTCCCCGGGATGCGATTTCAGTCAATGTGTTTCTGACTTCTGAAATCCCCTGAGGGTCAAGGCCATTGGTCGGTTCATCGAATATGACAACATCTGGATCGCCTATCATTGTGGCAGCAATAGCCAGGCGCTGTTTCATTCCTAATGAGTATGTTTTGAATTTTGACTTTCGTCTTCCAGACAGTTTTACCAGATCCAGTAAATCGTCGAAATTGCGATCGTCTACTTTTTTGATCTGTCTTACAATTTCAAGATTGTCATCTGCATCGAGATAAGGATAAAAATTGGGGGTTTCGAGTATAGATCCAATGTTCAGTCTGTAGTTATGCCCCATAGTGCCGTCAAACCAGCTGTAATCGCCACCGCTGGCTTTGAGAATCCCAAGTATGATTCCAAGGGTAGTGGTTTTACCGCTGCCGTTTGGGCCTAATATTCCCATTATTTGACCTTTTTCGACGGTCAGACTGAGTTTGTTAAGGGCCTTTAATCGACCATAATTCTTGCTCAGATTATCAATTTGTAATACAGGCATCTTAAATAAATTTGGCAAAAGATACTCGAAATACTTTAATAGGCTTGTTGCTTTGGATTAATCCATGACATTTCTATATCAAGGACTCATACATTCGGATATAGGCTTGAGTGGATTCTTCAAGATCGAAGCGTTGCGCTTCTTTCATGGACCATTCACTGTCAATGGCTTTGAGCATGCATTCAGCGAGAGCTTCAGCACTAAGAGATTTCATTTGGAGATGTTTTCCTCCAACTACTTCGTGTAAAGCACCCTGACCTGAACTTATAATTGGAACGCCTAATGCCATGGTTTCCACAGCGGTAAAACAAAATCCTTCGCTATATGATGGAATGACTACGGCATCAGAAGCGGAAACATTTTCCAGTAATTCTTGAAAAGGCAATTCCTGTTTGATAATGATCCTGTCTGTGATATTCTTTTTTTCGATGATCTTGAGAATTGTATCCAGAAATACTGCTGGCTCCTTCGGCAGAATCAGGAGTAATTCAAAATCAATATTTTTGTTATTTATCAGTGCCGTAGCGTCCAAAAGAAGGTCTAATCCTTTGGATATTCCAAGTCTTCCAAAATAACAAAATCTGAATCTCTTGTGTGGTTTTTTTTCGGGTATTGAGAATTGAGAATAATCTATACCGTTATAGATCATCTCGATTTTGGACTCTTTAATGCCACTTTCAATCAATCTGGTTTTTGTGGATTGAGATACAGCTATGAATTTTTGATAGGGGAGGCGGAGAATAAACTGTTCGAAACAGTAATGCAGGAAAAGGGCAAAGCGATTCATGAATGGTAATTTAAACCATAAGCGCCCCCAGACTTCATGAAAAGTGATTACGGTTTTTTTGCCTGTAAAGAGAAAAGCAATGAAAGCGGGTAATGCCGCATTGTAAGATGTGGTATGCACTATGTCGTTTTGCCTGGCATATGGTATGGCCTTCAAGCCGGCCAAAAAGCTGAAAAGGTATCTGTTTCTAAGAGGTAATCGTATGATCTCAACTCCTTCATGGATTTCATGCTTGAGTAATGATTTGTCAAAACGATTGGTAAGAATCTGGACTTTGAATCCTTTTTTGACCAGGGATTCTGCAAGGGATTTGAAAAGTGTCTCAACACCTCCAATATTAGGGTAGTAATTTTCGAGGATGAAAAGTACGCGGATCAATTTACGGTTTGCTTGCGTGTGATATTAGGATCATCTTGCCCTTTATCCTTTGCAGTGGCTTTTTCGCTTTCTTCTTTCTGTTTTTCTAGTTCTTTCTGCTTATCCATGGCCATCTTTCTTACAAGATCTGTAAGCTGGTTTTCGAGGTTTTCAATGGTGGCAGATTGATAATAGGTCATAAGAAACAAGAAGCCCAATGCCACAAATATGACTGCATTTATGTTGTTCTTGAATCCAAGATAATCAGCTATACTAAACGAAATAAAGTCAGGAAATATACCGAGTAAAGCTATAAAGACCCAAAATAAAACCCATAGAAGAGTGCCAACAAGAAGTCTCTTATTATTCTTATACTGGCTTATCAGCCTGTAGATAAAAAATAATGATAATACGGGTACCAGCCACTGATAGAACTGCATTAATGCATTTTTAGCTAAAAGAAGTTAATCCATTAATCAAATATCAAATATCAAGCCACACAGCTTAATAGCATAAATATAAGCCTAAATACCTTTACACTGTTACTGAATCACCAATTTAGGCCTTTGTTTTTAGGAAATTGAGCAGTCTTTCCATTCCTATCGTTGCAGGCTCCGCGATAGCATGAAAATCCATGCCGCTTAATTCATAATTGATATTCGGGTTTGGATCTATATAATAGACCTCGGCCCTGGAAGCATAAGCTACAAGACTGGCGGCAGGATATACTTGCAGGCTGGTACCTACTATAATTAGTACATCACAGCCGGCAATAAGTTCTGCAGCTCGTGGAAGCAGTGGAACAGCCTCTCCAAACCACACAATATGGGGCCTTAGCTGATAACCGTCTTCACATAAATCACCAAGATTCAAATCATCAGTCCAATCATATACAAGATCTTCATTATTGGCAGACCGTACCTTTTTTAATTCTCCATGCAGGTGCAAGACGTTTTTGCTTCCTGCTCTTTCATGCAAGTCGTCCACATTTTGAGTGACAACGTCCACATGATAATACTCCTGGAGATCAGCGATGAGCCTGTGTGCCTGGTTCGGTTGAGCTGTTTTTAGTTGAGAACGGCGCATGTTGTAGAAATCCAGGACCAGTTTCATGTCTCGGTGCCAAGCTTCGGGCGTGGCTACCGTATTTACATCATAGCCCTCCCATAGGCCACCAGAGTCTCTGAAGGTTTTAAGGCCACTTTCTGCACTTATTCCGGCTCCGGTCAAGGCGACGACTCTTCTCACAAATTATTCAT
>RFSX01000078.1 GCA_009923745.1 Chitinophagia bacterium | reverse complement strand
GCCACCAATGATTATATCCTGTTTGGGCTCTTTGAAAAAACATGCATCTTCTTTTAAGCGAGGCGCCAAAATTAAGGATAGATTGTCAATAAAAAGCTCTTTTGCGAAATTTCTTAGGCCTCGGTATTCATATTAATTATATATATCTTTGATGGTATAAAAAGCTTTAACAGGAAATGAAGAACAAATTCAATTGGGCTATAATTTTCATAGTTGCAGGTGCTATTCTAAGATTAGTTCCTCACCCGCATAATGCCACGCCAATCGCAGCCATGGCATTGGCAGGAGGACTATACCTTGGTCAGAAGTACCTTAGCTATGTGATACCTTTCTTGACTTTATTTCTATCTGATTTAGTACTCAACAATACGATCAACAGATTATTTTTTACCGACCAAACAGGCTTTATCATCTGGAGTGACTATATGTGGTTTGGCTACCTTGCTTTCGGTCTCACAGTGGTATTGGGTAGCTTTCTTAGGAATCTTAATAAAGCTCAAATAATTATTGGTGGTGCCATGGCGTCAAGCCTGTTGTTTTTTGTAATCACTAATACCGGCACCTGGCTTATCGGCAGCTTATACCCTAATGACTTTATGGGACTGATGGCCTGCTATGCTGCCGCCATACCTTTTTTCATCAATACTCTTTTAGGCAACCTGGTATTTACTGCTTTATTCGTTTTAGGGATAGGATATGCCAATCAATTTGCTCTTGACACCAAGAATGCCTGATTGTATTTTGAGGCAGGCTTCGGCCTGAACGAGGTCTGTGTTCTGTAAAAGTATTCTACGCGAGTTGTCCCGTGATGCGTGGCAATAAAATCAATCAAGAGCTTGGGCAAATTGGCATTTTTAGCCATTTTCTCCCCTTCGATCACATGATCTATGATGATGCGTGCGCTTTCGAAATTGGTAATCTTTTCATGTGGATTGGACCCCATCGAGTTTTCAATAAAATATTCAGGCTGTTTGGTTTTTCCTATATCATGGTAAAGGGCTGCCGTTTTGACAAGAAGGCTGTCGGCCCCAATCTCTTTGGCTGCTGCTTCAGAGAGGTTTGCAACCTGCAAGCTATGTTGCAATGTACCGGGTGCTTTTATTGACAGATCCTTTAAAAGGGGCTTGTTCATGTCTGCAAGCTCGGCCAGAGTAATCGTGGAAGTAAATCCAAATATTTTTTCCAGCATTGGAATAAAAGGATAGGCCAAAAGCAGCAGTAAAGCGTTAATGCACAACCAGATAAACACCTGGCTTTCATCAGGTATTATGGTCCCTGAATTGATGATAGCCAATCCCAGGTAAGCCAACAAATAGGTGCAGAGAATAACGAGAATAGCAACAAAAAACTTATTCCAGAAACGGGTTTCAGTCATTACCAGAACGGTAACAATACCTGCCAGTATCTGAAGAAATATGAATTCATATCCTAACTCGATCAGGAAGCTTGCGATAAGTATAACTACGATATGTATTACAAGGGCAAGCCGGCCATTATAAAAATTCAATACAACGATTGGCGTAATGCAAAACGGGATCAGGTAGACATTTAGGCCTTGGCTGTTGCTCACAAAATAGACTATGATGCTGTAGATAACTGGCCAGATTATCAAAAAGACGACTCCCCGGACCGATTGGCAACTTTGAGGGAAATATTTATAGGCATAAAGGACCAATGCGCCAATAATGAGCATTGTCAAAATAAAATGCCCTATAAAATAAATCCAACCGCCACTCAGGATACTTGAGTTATCCATAGTTGTAGGTAAAAACTGGTCCAGGGTCTGATTCAGGGCATTGGTTATAAATTGCCCTTTGGCAACCACAAGACTGCCGGCCTGATAATTTACGGTAGATTCTATAATGCTGTCCTGTTGTATCTGAATCACTGCTGTAAATGGTGATTCTGTATAGACATTATCGTATTCCCATTTCTGACCAATACCGTACTGATGATCTATGGCCTTTTTGCTGGGAAAGAATAGACAAATGATACTGACCCCGAGTATGATGACCAATAATTTGGGTATGTCCTTGAAACCAAAACCATATGAAAACTCCTTATCTGCCATTATCACTTTCTATATCAAGCTTTAGTCCACTTTTCTTCATCAAGACCATCAAGGTGGGTCAGATACCTCGCCAGAACAAAAAAATAGTCTGAAAGCCTGTTCACAAAAGGTATAATAAAATCATTAAGTTTCTCTATCTCTGACACACTTATTATACGTCGTTCAGCTCTTCTGCATACTGTTCTGCAAATATGAGCATAGGCTATCCGTCCATTGGCTCTGGGCAAAATAAAGCTCTTTAACTCTGGTAAATCTTCAGAGTAGCGATCCATCGTAGACTCCAGGAGCGCAATCCATGAATCTTTAAGCTGGGGCAAATAATCATTTGCTGTGCCGTCCGAAGCAAGGTGACTTCCCACATCAAAAAGCACTTCCTGTAAGGGCATTAATATATCCAATACCTCCTTTTCCGGACACATGCTCAGAAGATAGCCAATGTGACTGTTTAATTCATCTACAGTGCCGTAGGCCTCGATTCTAACATCATCCTTACTCAGCTTTGTACCTCCAAACAAAGAGGTACGCCCCTTATCCCCGGCTTTTGTATAGACTTTCATACCAAATAGATGTATAGCGAAAGTATACATATTTTGCTGAACTTGCGATGTTTCAACAGCTATTGATGCAGATTGTATCTGTGAGCTTCGTCACTGCTGAGAATGATGTTTTCATTTTTTTCATCAGATTCCAAAAGCCCATCTCTCAGCTTAATTATTCTGTGCGCGTGCAAGGCAATATCCGGTTCATGTGTTACAACAATCACGGTATTTCCCCTGTTATGAAGTTTTTCGAAGATATCCATGATCTCTACAGATGTCTTCGTATCGAGATTACCTGTAGGTTCATCAGCAAGTATGATACTGGGATGGTTCGCCAGGGCCCTGGCAATTGCTACTCTCTGTCTCTGACCACCTGATAATTCATTTGGTTTGTGATGCACCCTGTCTCCAAGGCCAACAGTATCAAGCACATCAGCAGCACGCTCAATACGTTGCCTCTTGTTCATGCCAGAATATACCAGAGGCAATGCCACATTATCAAGAGCTGATAGCCTTGGCAACAAATTGAAGGTTTGGAAAACAAAGCCAATTTCCTTGTTCCTGAAATTCGCCAGTTCCGAATCAGACATTTGGCTTACGTGAGCGTCTTTAAAATAGTAATCGCCCGAAGTCGGGGAATCCAGAAGTCCAATAAGGTTCATCAAGGTGGACTTACCTGAACCAGAAGGTCCCATAAGAGCTACATACTCATTTTCACTGATATTCAAAGAAACTCCATTCAGAGCATGTACAAGCTCTGTACCCATAACGTATATCTTCTTGAGGTCCTGAATTCTGATAAGCTGATTATCCATTTTTCTTTTTTATGATTTTGGGAGCAGCAAAATACTCACCCTTTTTACTTGAACAATTCTGGAATACCGGATTCAATGGAAGTGATTCTGAGAGAAGATCGGGCCGCAATCTCTGAATCCTGGTTTCTTCATGCCTGTTTACATCAATTTGAACAGACCTCAACGCATCAATCATATCCAGGATCTTTTTCAGCTCGGAAGCCATTTTCTCCCTCACTTCTACTGAAAGTTTCAACATAGAAAGATCTTCCAACTTTGAAATTATAGTATTATCCAATTTCATGTCAATAATTTAGATGTTCACCATCTCATCTCCCACTAAATGACTATTTTGGCCAATCAATTTCCAAAAGACTCAAAGAATGGATAATGCAGGATAAGGATTCGAAAATAAAACATATCGCTGTATCCGGAAACATTGGAGCCGGCAAAACAACTTTATCGGAGTTGTTGGGCAAGCATTACGACTGGGAGGTACAATATGAAGACACAAACACAAACCCTTATCTCAGTGACTTTTACGAGGACATGCATCGCTGGTCTTTTAACCTGCAGATCTATTTTCTGAACAGCCGATATAAGCAAATTCTTGACATACGCAGCGGTGACAAAGTAGTAATACAGGATCGAACCATATATGAAGATGCCTATATTTTCGCACCTAACCTGCATGAAATGGGGCTTATGTCGAAAAGAGATATGGAAAACTACAGTACTTTGTTCCATATCATGACAGGACAAATCAAACCACCCGATCTGTTAATTTTCCTGAGAGCCAGCATTCCAAAGCTCGTAGAGCATATCCAGAAGCGCGGTCGGGAATATGAAGGATCAATCAGTCTTGATTATCTAAAGCGTCTTAATCAAAAATATGAAAACTGGATTTCTGACTATAATATTGGATGTCATAGAACAAATAGACTCTAAACTTTTTGGGCTTTTTTGATTTATTTATAAAAAGCCTTCCATGAATTATCAAGATCTTAAAGCCGAACTCGACAAACAACAGGTCACCTTACTTGCCGTTTCCAAGACCAAGCCTGTGAATGATATATTAAAACTGTATAATTTAGGGCAGAGAGACTTTGGTGAAAACCGGGTTCAGGAGTTATTAGAAAAAAAAGATCTGCTGCCCAATGACATTCGATGGCACCTTATTGGTCATCTCCAGAAAAACAAGGCCAAATACCTGGCTGACTTTGTATATATGATCCATTCCATTGACAATCTCAAATTGGCAGGGCTTGTCAATAAAGAAGCATCTAAAGTCAATAGAAAAATAAACGTCCTGCTTCAAATTAAAATAGCCAAGGAGGACAGCAAATTCGGATACGACTGGCTTCAATTACTCGAGGATATGGATTCATTGCTTCACATGGAATATCTTAACATCAAAGGAGTGATGGGTATGGGCACTTTCACTCAAGACAAGCTTATCACGCATGCCGAATTCGAACAGTTGCATGACTACTACAAAATATTAAAAGAGAAATATTTTATGAACTCAAACAGTTTCAGTGAAATTTCTATGGGCATGTCCGAAGATTACAAGATTGCTTTGGAACATAATACAACAATAGTACGGATTGGTTCTTTGCTCTTCGGCAGTCGTACCTGAATGATTATATTTTGACAAAGCGCGCCCAACGTTTTATCCCGCTGGAGCCCAAAATTTCTATTGCATACATTCCCTTTTTCAATCGATCAACCGGGACTTTACTGTAGCCTTCAAAGCTGTAAACAAATCTGCCAGAATAATCATAAAACCGAAGCACGCAGGTTTCCTCACTATTGAGCCCTTTGATATCAATAGATTGTCCTGCAGGATTAGGTACCACAAACAGGTGTTCAGATCTATCAAATGCATCTATACTGCTTGTATGCATAAGGTCTGTCTTGAAAAATGAAAGACCTCCTCTAATGTTTCCAACTAGAATTTCCAGAAAGCCGTCATCATCAAAATCATAAACTGCAGGAGCAGACCAATAGCCCTCTTCAAGATAACCCAGCTTATCATCCAACAATGGCACTTCTTCACTCGCTTCCGCCATTCCACTTAAATCATAAAGGGATATTCGGCCTCTTGAAGATCCTACAAAAAGCATTTCCTTTCCATCAAGATTAAAAATATATGGCGCTGCTCCTCCCCTCGCACTTGTTGATGTAGAGAAATTGACACGAATTCTTCCAAATACAGGTGAATTAGGTGATTGTGCTTCATCCGGATCAAATAATGGATTCCCTGCAGTCCCTATATTTTCGAAGTAGTTGATATTTCCTGTCAGAAATTCGCCACTAAGGGGATCACTGTATCCATTTGTATTACGTTCACCTATCAAAATATCATTGAGGCCATCCTTATTGGCGTCAAAGATACACGGACGGATACGCTGGCCAGAATTTATTCCCATCCATTCATAAACGGGTGAAGCAAAGCTGAATATATTGCCGGGCCCAGCCGTATTCTCAAAGAAATATAGTTTTCCCGATTCATCTCCAATCAACAGGTCCATATCCTGATCCTGATCTAGGTCACCAAAACAGGCAGCCGGATTGGAAGAGCTGGAAGAGTATTGGGAGAAATTGAGATAGTCAGGATCAACCAGCTCGAATTGAGGTGCCTTCCTGGTCCCAGTATTTTCGTAAAGAACCAACCTCATGTCATTGCTTACACCTTCAAAAGGTCCCGCCGCAGCTATGACTATATCCATCAAACCATCAGCGTTGTAATCAGCAAGGGCCGGAACACTGAGGCTTCCCAAATCTATGGTTTCGCTACTGAAAAGGCTTTCCGATTCAAGAGTATATGGCGACTTATCAGAACCCTTATTTCTATAAAAATGAATGTTGTTAACATTCCTAGCAGAACTGAGTGCATTGGGTGCTATCAGTATATCTTCAAATCCATCATTATCAACATCGAGATTGAATCCTGCCAGAAAAATCGGCATGTCTATGGATGTATCGTAAATTGGGAAATTAGAATCCAGGAAATTCATAAAGGCCGATTGTCTGGAACCTCCATTTTCAAGATAAACCATACCGTTGTACGTCAAATCTCCAAGCAAAAGGTCATAATCCATATCCCCATCCGGATCAAAGGCCATGACTGTAGAACCCGAATGCGGTCCCGACTTTTGGTCTGGATCATATGAGTCCTGTAGATTAGTTGCACAAAGCTCAGGGTTATCGCTCAATGTTATGGATTGAGAGAGTCCACTCTCAAGGAATTTCCCAAAACAGAAATCTTCGATATTAAAGTCCATGGTATCGGAAGGCAATCCCTTTTCAACCTGGTTGTTTTTATTGAAATAGACATAAGAGCCCACTTCATCAAAACTCAGTATATCCAGATCTCCGTCGTGATCTACATCAACTATAGCAGGGATATCTGTCACAGCATTATAGACCTGCCCGTAAGGGAGATTATTCCAAATAATATCTGCACTACCCTGCGGCCTGCCCATCCTCCTAAGGGTATAAACATATTCATTCCCCAGCATTTCAGCCTGGTAAAGGCTTAAGCCGGCTGCTCCCTGAGGTATAGAAGAGCAGAACAAATCAGCAAGTCCATCTCCATTAAAATCGCGCATCAAAGCAAAGCCTTCCATGCTTTTTGGAAAAAACCGGTTGTAGTATTTAGTGAATTCAAAATCAAGATTCCCTGTGGCTTTGCGAATAAATACTGATGAAACACCTCCATTCTTATCAAAAACATAGATATCATTCAAACCGTCATTATTCATATCTACAGCAGAAAACTGTGGTGCCTCAAAGCCTCCTGTGAAGGGATAAGTCAATTGCTCCCCCTCTTTCATGACTGGTGGACTGAACTGTTCGTAATATTGGCCATGTACCAATGGAATGCATATCGTTATAACGAAAATGATAAAACCTGTTATCCGCAAAGGCTTAATGTGATTCATCCAATTCATTTTGTAATGAAAGTGTACAGTCCCGAGCTGTAGCTCAGGAATCAAACATAAAGGTAGTACTATAATGCTATCAATAATTCACAGATCATAGAACTTTACGACAAAAAATAT
>RFSX01000077.1 GCA_009923745.1 Chitinophagia bacterium | reverse complement strand
ATCCACTACAGGGTGCACAAATACTGAAGCAAATGAAGTCATCCTCTTCCCCTGAGCATTATACGGACTTACGCGCACTAATCTATGAACGCCATTTTCCGACTTTAACATGCCATAGGCGTAATCACCAGTTATTTCAAGTTCGACCGATTTTACTCCAGCGACATCTCCAGCTATTCGATTAAGCTCCTTTACCTTGTAGCCTGCTTTTTCACCATACATGAGATACATGCGATACAGCATCTCAGCCCAATCACACGCTTCTGTCCCTCCAGCACCCGCATTGATTTCCAATAAACACGAAAGGGCATCTTCTTCCTGGTCAAGTGTTGACCTGAATTCTGTATCTTCAAGAAGAGCCAATGCCTTATTATACCGCTCGTCTACCTCTTCTTCCGACACTTCGCCTTCCTCATAAAACTCTAGCATGACATCCAGGTCGTCAACAACGGTTTGAATTTCATTGTATCGGCCCACCCAATTCTTATGCACTCGCAGTGCTTTCATCAAGGTCTGGGCAGCTTTGGGATCATTCCAAAATTCGGGATCAGCGGATCGCTGTTCCATATCTTCTATTTCATGCAGTCTCTTGTCGACGTCAAAGATAGCTCCTTAACGACCCCAAACGACCCAATAGCTCTTTGTGCTGATCTGTAGTCATTTTGTCCTTGGTTTAATTATCTGCTTCTTTAGATTTTTCTACTTTTTCAATCTTGACCCAAAAAATCAGGTCAGATTTCGGAGGTATAGACCCTTGCTTTCCCCCATTCCCGTAAGCCATTTGGTAAGGAATATCTATAATGGCAGTAGCGCCTTCTGGAATATCCGGTATGGCGACATCCCAACCCTGAATCACCCTGCCTAATCCCACTCGCATGGCATAGGGTTTGCCCAACTTATATGAATTGTCAAAACTTGAACCATCCTTAAAAAATCCATAGTAATGGACAAAGGCCAGCTCATCATAATCCGCTTTGACACCATTTGTATTTTTTACGATAGCTAGTTTGACTTCACCGTTTTTCTCAACGGTTACATCATCCAGCTTTCCAGACTGATACATTTCAAGAGCCTCACTGGCTTCTGATAGGCTTTCATCCATGCTGCGTTGTTGTTCTGACCCAATACGGTTCATGTATTCTTTTTGCGTCTCTATGCTGTATAACTTTACTCTGTATTCCACTCTTTTGCTTTGTAGAAATTCAGTGGGAGGCGTACTTAAAGAGTCAACTGGAACGAATACAGAAGCTGAATCTCCTGATGTCATTTGTTCAACAAGCGCAAGCAAAGGATTGCGGGATGTCTGCAAATCACGAGAGGAAATATCAGGTATCTGAATAGTAGGGCGTATATTTGCCTTACGTGAATCTGAAAGAATATTTCTAAAGTCGTCAATAATATCAAAATCTATACTTACAACCTGTCCTGACCGTGGCTTTAAACCTTCATTCTGAGTATGAAATTTATAATCATAGCCATTTGGAAGTCTGAGCATTTCGCTTTGTGGATTTTGCTGTTTACAGGCTACAAACGAAACAAGCAGGAGAATAATATATTTGATTGAATGATTCATAAATTAAAGCTCACGTCTTTTGACATATTTTGGCAAGACATTTTTAAAACGTGCAACTATGTCTTCAAGTTTAGCATAGGCGGCGCCTCCAGATGCATTCTTGTGCCCACCACCATTAAAATGATTGCGGGCGATCTCCTGGACAGAGATATCTCCTTTTGATCTCAAGGATAACTTGACGATGGTAGGCTGCTCACGTATGAAGGCCGCTACTTCAATGCCTTTAATCATTAAAAGGTAATTGACAATGCCTTCCGTATCACCTCTCTGGATATCATAATCGATGTAATCCTTTTTTGTAAGGGCAATAATACCCGCCCCATATTCGGGAATGATTTCCATTCGGTTGGCCAGAGAGTGCCCTAACAGCTTTAATTGTTTTTCTGAAAGGCAGTTATAGATCTTATCCTGCAAGCCATAGTCGTCTACACCTCTGTGCTTAAGGTCGGAAGCCACCTGATAGGTATAGGCGTTGGTATTGTATTTGAATGACCCGGTATCTGTGATAAGTCCGGTTAAGATAGACTCAGCGATGGTTACATCGATCTTTTTCTCCTCTTCCAACAGGTAGATGAATTTATGGACAAGCTCACATGTTGAGCTGGCGGATGTTTCAGAAAGAACGAAGTCTGCAAAAGGCTCAGGGTCCAGGTGGTGATCTATCAGGATTTTGATGGCCTTAGACTCCTGTACATTTAAACCAATCTTGTCAATCCTGTCCAGGGAATTAAAGTCCAGACAAAAAATCATATCCGACTTATCGATGATGGACAAGCACTCCTCCTGATTCAAATCATAAACGTGGCATTCATCGATGCCAGCCATAAAGGCGTAATTCAATGGGTACTCACTAGGCAAAATCACCTTGACCTGCTGATTGAATTTTTCTAAAAAGTGTTTCATAGCCAGACTGGAACCCAAGGCATCGCCATCGGGATTCCTGTGCGTAATCAAACAAATGGATCTGGGCATATCAAGCTCCGCCTTAATCTTTATTATATCTTCCTGATTCATAGTAGATGGGCAAAAGTCATCAATTTTGAGAAAAGTTCAAACAATATTAGGCCTTAATTCAAGCATATTGAATATCAATTTTATACTTTTGCGGCTTTAAAAATCATAAGCAATATCATGGCAGGAAACATTACATTCACAATGATCAAACCGGATGCGGTTAGAAATGGACATATCGGTGCCATCCTAAACAAAATAAACGAAGGAGGGTTCCGAATAGTAGCAATGAAATACACGAAACTCAGCCCAGAAAAGGCTGGTGAGTTCTATGAAGTACATAAAGAGAGGCCTTTTTATGGAGAGCTTGTAGCATTTATGTCTTCAGGACCTATCGTTGCTGCCGTTCTTGAAAAAGACAATGCAGTGGAGGACTTCAGAACTCTGATCGGTGCAACAAACCCGGCCGAAGCCGCAGAAGGCACAATCAGAGCACTTTACGCTGCAAGCATCGGTGAGAATGCTGTTCACGGTGCGGATTCAGATGAAAACGCATTGAGAGAAGCCCATTTTCACTTTGCCAGCACTGAAATGTTCAGATAAGAAAAGGGAGAATAATAAGCCAAAATAGGCCACACTATTCCTGTTGTGTGGCTTTTATTATGCTAAAAAGAAATAAAGCTCACTCCGGTTCCTCCAAACTCTTCCTCCGGGTGCCATATCTTTTTAATATCCTTATACTCTTTAGCTTTAGCCCACACGAGTTTCTTCAGGACGCCCGATCCCTTACCATGCAGTACTTTCAATTGAGTAGCTGTGCCCATAAGTGCAGAATCGAAAAATTCCTGTACGGCAGCTTGTGCCTCAGATCTTGAGTACCCTCTTATATCAAGTCTTGTTTCAAGAGCATATGGATTTATCGTCATATCTGTTTTAACCGAGCTGGTCTTGCGCTCGATGGGTTGGCCCGCCTGGATAATCTCGTTGCGAGGTACTACCATAGTGAGGAGTCCCATTTCAAGCTTCACGGTCTTTTCATTGAAGTCTATGACGCGGGCTGAGTCGCCTCCAGCCCGTAATTTGACAAACTGTCCCACTTCAAGATTCTCGACCTTTTTAATTTCTTCTTTGAATATCCTGTCGTTGAGTGAGCGAATATCTTCGCGCGTATCCTCCTTGAAAGCTTTGATCATTTTTGCTGCGTCCTTAAGTTTATTCTCCTTCTTCTCCTTTTTGGCTTCACGAATCAGCTTTTGAATTTCTTTCTCTGCATCTGAAATAGTAAGATATGATTTCTCCCTGGCCTCTTTCTTCAGCTTTTTCCTCCTGATTTCAAGCTCATCACGCATACGTTCGTAATTTTCAATAAGCTTACTCACTTTCTTCTTTTCAAGGTCAGTATTCTTAAGCATATCATCCAGCCTTTTCTTTTCAGCCTGTAAGTCTATCAGCAGCTCGTCAACCGCTGCCGTATCTTTTCCGGCATGCTTCCTTGCATATTTAAGCAGTTCATCAGACATTCCGGTTTTTTCTGCCAGTTCAAAAGCAAAGGATGATCCAGGTTGCCCCAGTTTGAGCGTATAGCTCGGTTTGAGCGCTTTTTTATCAAACAGCATGGCACCATTGATGATATTTGCCGATCGATATGCATAGTCTTTAATATTTGAGTAATGTGTTGTAATGAGACCGAAACATTTGCGCTTAACCAGTTGGTCCAGAACTGCTTCTGCAATAGCTCCTCCCATTTTTGGATCGGAGCCGCTGCCAAATTCATCAATAAGGACAAGTGAGCGTCTGTTGGCTTGATCCACAAAATGATTCATGTGCATCAACCTCGAACTGTAGGTACTTAAATCGCCTTCCAGCGATTGCTGATCACCTATGTCTATCATGATTTTTTGAAATACAGACAGTGTCGATTGATCGTTAAGAGGAACCAACAATCCGGACTGGAACATCATTTGAATAAGCCCCATTGCCTTAAGTGCAACTGATTTTCCACCTGCATTGGGACCACTGATTACAAGGATGCGCTCTGTTCCATTTAATTCAAGACTGAATGGTACTGTCGGCTTATCTTGCTCAAGGTTAAGCAAATAAAGTAATGGATGACGCGCCTCTATCAATTTGACTCCCGGCTTTTTGGATATAGAAGGTCGCTTTCCGTCATAGCTTCGAGAGAACATAGCTTTTGCCTGAATGAGGTCGTACCTGACAAGAATTTTTTGCCAGAGCTCAAAGGAGTCCAGATGGGGACGCAATTCGGCACTCAGGGCTTTAAGAATCCGATATATTTCATGCCTCTTTTCAGCGTCAAGTTCAAAAAGCTCGTTATTGACAGAGAGTATTTCTTCTGGTTCAATAAAGACTGTTTTTCCTGTAGATGACTCATCATGTATAACACCTTTAATTTTGCGTTTGCTTTCGGCATTAACACTTAGTACACGCCTGCTATTTTTGACACTTTCATGATTATCCGTAAGAAATCCTTGCTTCTTATACCTTTCAATAGCTAAAGCAAAAACCTTGTTGAGTTCACGCTCTTTGGATGCAATCATCCTAAAGATTCGATTCAATTCTGGCGAAGCGCTAACTTTTATCTTACCTTCTTCTGTAAATATCCTTTCAAAATAGCCCATAAGTGCGGGATCGAGATCAATCTGTTCTTTGATCGCATGCAATAATGGTAATTCCTCAGTTCTATCCTGGTTCTTAAAAAAATCGACAATGCCGGAAATCATCCTGAGGTGATTGTAAATTTTGAGATATTGCTCCGTCTCCAACACATAATCTATGGTAGACAAAAGCTTCAACTCTTCACTGATCGACTGATAATAACCCAATGGAAATTCGTAACCCAAGTCTTTCAATTTGAGATACTCCTGTATCTCATCAAGCATTCTGCTTATCTTGTCTTCCCGCGTAAAAGGTCTCAGCTGACTGATGATAGCCTTTGCGGGTGCCCCGAAACAATGCACAGATAAGCTTTCCAGTATCTTACTGAACTCTATTTTCTCATATAAATCATCCGGATATAATTCCATGGCTATTCAGCGTCAATGATTATCTTTATTTCGGAGCGAAGGCCGGGCTTTGGTAATTAATGCTGTAAAGTTAAACAATGCATTACTATAAGACCGGACTCAATACCAATGCTTTTAAACACTTGATCGTTTTAAAAGTTTTCCTTGAGAAAATTTGATTATGGCAGGTAATTCATTTGGACAATTTTTCAGGATAAGCAGCTTTGGCGAATCCCATGGCAAGACGATCGGTGTAGTCATCGACGGGTGTCCTCCCGGCATCCCCTTTGATATGGATTATATTCAATATCAACTTGACCGCAGAAGGCCAGGTCAGTCAGCTATAACAACCCAGAGAAAGGAAGCCGATAAGATAGAGTTACTCTCTGGCGTCTTTGAAGGAAAAACGAGTGGCACACCAATCGCTCTTTTGATCAACAACAATAACCAGAAGTCCAAAGACTATTCACATATTTCAGAAAGTTTCCGTCCATCCCATGCTGACATGAGCTACATACAGAAATATGGCATACGCGATCACCGAGGCGGAGGTCGTTCATCTGCCCGAGAAACTGTAGCGCGTGTAGCCGCCGGGGCATTAGCCATGTTGATTCTGAAAGCCAAAGGCATCAGCATCCAGGCAGGCGTCACTTCAGTAGGTACTATCAAGCTGGAAAAAAGTCCGGAATCACTGGACTTTAATTTAACAGAAAACAATCCGGTCAGATGTCCGGATCCTGAAATGGCAGAAAAGATGGAAGCCTACATCAAGGAGCTTAAGAAAAACGGCGATACGGTTGGGGGTACCATCAGTTGTATAATACATAATTGTCCACCAGGATTAGGAGAGCCTGTATTCGACAAACTCCATGCAGATTTAGGAAAAGCTATGCTGAGCATCAATGCCGTCAAAGGCTTTGAATATGGGTCAGGCTTTGAAGGCACCAAAATGCTGGGCTCCCAGCACAATGATACCTGGATTAAAGATGGTGATGATCTTAAAACTCGAACAAATTATTCCGGAGGCATACAAGGAGGGATATCAAACGGTATGCCTATATACTTTAAAGTAGCCTTCAAGCCTGTTGCAACTATTATGAAGGACCAACTATCGGTAAATAAACAAGGTGAATCGGTCACGGTAAGTGGTAAAGGACGCCATGACCCTTGCGTGGTTCCACGAGCGGTTCCAATAGTAGAGGCCATGGCTGCATTGGTTCTGGTGGATCACTTGCTAAGGCAAAGGGCGATAGATGCCTTTATATAATCCAAAGATCAATCTATTGACCTTCGGGCCGAAGCTGTAATATATCACTGGTTAGGGCATCCTTAAACTTGGTCAAGGAACCAAATTCCTTTCTGTAATTGATACCTAGGCCATACTTTTGTTCGTTCTGAAATTGGACCTCATCTTTGTCCCAACGCCCGTATGCTCTAAGTTTCAACCGTCTGTCGGCAGTCAGGTAGTATTCCAGTACAAAATCATGGATAACATAATTGGTAATCGCCGTGGTCGCCTGTTCATTTGGATTAACAAAGCTGGTACCATAATCAAAGCCCCATCGATCATTCTGAAACCGCGGTTTAAAGTGAACTTCGATTTCATCAGGAAGATAGTTGTCCGACTGGGGCGCCCCTTGCAATAAATTAGCATTTTTACTGAAGCCGATTTCAAAATCAATTCCTGATATAAATCCATTTTCAGTCAGGGCCTCCTGGAGGAATCCGGACAGCAAATACGAAAGTTGATTGGAAACAAATTCGCTAAGGGTATTATATGTGGTTTCAACAAAACTTGTTGAAGAGGTAAAAACATTACCAAGTGAACTGGAAGGCAAAAAACTTCTGAACATGATCAAACCCGCTACCTGCTCGTTGAGATCGGCTTCATTTTCTCTCAGGGTGATCATTTTACTGTCAGCATAGGTGCGCAATTCCCCTTGCAGTTCAGGGAAG
>RFSX01000076.1 GCA_009923745.1 Chitinophagia bacterium | reverse complement strand
TCTAAGTCAATCAAATGCATGAGCGATTCAATTGAGGTCTTCGTGACGGGAGGAACCTTTGATAAGGATTATAACTTTATCACTGGAGAACTTTATTTTAAGGATACGCACCTCCTTAACATGTTTGAACGCGGACGTTCAACTCTGGAGCTTGATGTCAAAACTCTAATGATGGTTGACAGCCTGGAAATGTCTGCTGAAGATCGTGACCTTATTGTCGAAAGTTGCAAGACCTCCAAATCCAATAAGATACTCATTACACATGGTACTGATAAAATGGTGGAGACTGCTCATGTACTGGCTCAAAGTGGTATTAAGAATAAAACCATAGTTTTGACCGGAGCAATGGTGCCTATTGCCTTTGGTACCTCATCAGATGGATTTTTCAATCTTGGAAGCGCCCTTGCTTTCGTTCAGACTCTTCAACCGGGTGTATATATTGTCATGAACGGACGTTATTTTAATTGGGATAATGTGAAAAAGAACAGGGCTTCAGGGTATTTTGAACCCATTCGTTAAGTCCTTTTTTCTAATTCATTGAATATCAATACATAATAGATATAAGTGTAATTTAATATCTTTTATTTTGCAGTGATTATTCCATTGATATTTCTTAGTTTTGCATAATAAAAATACATCCGGCATGATCCGCAGTTGTTTAAGTACTTTCATTTTACTGTTTTTTCTGGCTACTTCTGTCACTGCTCAAAACCTCAGCTATCCAATTGGCTTGAGTGTGAAGAATTTATTTTTAGATTACCAATCTAGTAATGGCGGTGATATCAGCAATTTCAGCGCTTATGATCAGGGCTTTGAGATCAGTGTACAAAGAGCCATTAATGACAAAGTGAGCATTGTCTTGCCTTTCAGGTATGGTGTTATTGGTATTCCTGAGTTGGATCGGACGGTTTATCATCGAAATACTTACAGCCTGGACCTTCAGGCACAATACAGTTTTTATAATACAGATAGAAAACTCAGTCCATATGCTATAGCTGGGCTGGGTGGAGTTATAGAAGATGAGGGAGAATTCAATATGCAGATTCCTCTAGGGATCGGTGTCAACTTCAAGATTGCTAATAATGCCTATGTTAACTGGCAATCTGAATTCAGATTTTCTTTGAAAGATGACCGAAATAATTTTCAACATGGACTGGGTTTTACATTCTATTTTGGAGAGAAGAAAGGCATGGATGATGATATAGATGATAAAGAGGAAATGAAAGAAAAAGAAAAGGATGATGAAATGCTCCAGGATTCTGATGGCGATGGCCTGGAAGATGATATCGACCTATGCCCGCAATTGTATGGACCAAAAGAACTGAAAGGCTGTCCTGACAACGATGATGATGGCATTCCTGATTACAGGGATGATTGTCCGTCGATAAAAGGGCTTGCCATATTTAAAGGCTGTCCAGATACAGACCAGGATGGCATTCCAGATAACGATGATGTGTGTCCAAATCTTCCTGGTGTTCAGGCCAATGGTGGATGCCCATCGGATGATGCCGACCAGGATGGTGTATCGGATGATAAAGACAATTGTCCTGATGAGAAAGGACTTCCGGAAAATAACGGATGCCCTGAACTGGCAGTAAATGATGCCGATTCTGACGGAGTTCCTGATGATATGGACAATTGTCCTGATGAGGCAGGCACAAAAGAAAGCGGCGGTTGCCCTGACAGCGATGGAGATGGTATTGCTGATAAGGATGATAAATGTCCTGAATCTGCCGGCCTTCGACCAATGAATGGATGTCCTGACAGCGATGGAGATGGCATAGATGACAGTCGTGATAAATGTCCCAATACAAAGGGTACAGTCGATGCCAATGGTTGCCCAGGCATTGCTGAATCTGATTTGACGGTGCTTGAGACAGCGATGCGGGCAGTACAATTTGATACTGGTGAAGCGACGCTTAAGCCGATTTCATATCCTGTCCTTAATCAGATAGCCAACATCATGGAACGATATCCAGATTATAACCTGGTTATTGAAGGTCATACAGACAATGTAGGCAATGCTGCAAGCAATCAAGTTCTCTCAGAGAACAGGGCAAAAGCATGTTATGAATATCTTGTGAGAAAAGGCATCATGCCTGAACGTATGAGTTATAGGGGATATGGTGAAGCTCAGCCAATTGCCAATAACAACAGTCTTACTGGTAGGGAACTGAACAGAAGGGTAGAATTTAATCTGAAGCCCATGTAAAAGCTAATCAGGGCTTGAATTTTTCTACCTTTTTAGCTTTCTTGAGGACGGCATCCTTAAGAGATGTTTTGTATTTCATTAGTTTCCTATGAACTTCTGAATCTGATGTTCCCAGGATTTCCAATGCTAATAAAGCCGCATTTTTTGATGCGTTTAAAGCCACAGTAGCTACAGGAATGCCGTTAGGCATTTGAAGAATGGAAAGGATAGAGTCCCAGCCGTCAATGGAATTTGATGATTTTACAGGAACACCTATAACGGGTAAAGTTGTGACTGAGGCAACCATGCCCGGAAGATGTGCTGCTCCTCCGGCTCCGGCAATAATAATTTTCAGGCCTCTGCCTCTTGCTGATCTGGCATATTCGAACATGCGTTCAGGCGTACGGTGCGCCGAGACAACTGTCATTTCATAATCAACATCGAATTCTTCCAGTAAACGGGCAGCATCACCCATTACATTTAAATCGCTGTCTGATCCCATTATTATTCCTATGCGTTTTTCTACCATGATATTACCCTTATACTTTTTTTAATTGTTTGAATCTTTTGCTGCAACTCATCTTTAGTATTGGCGGCAACTGTAACATGTCCCATTTTTCTAAAAGGCTTTACTGTCTGTTTGCCATAAATGTGTGGATATACGCCATCCAGTTTCAAAATACTTTCAAGACCTTCATAGTTTACAGGCCCTACGCCGCTATCAGCCTCCCCAACGAGGTTTACAATACCGCAATATTTATAAAAAATTTTACCGGATGACAGGTCAAGGTTTAGTAAGGTGCGTAACTGCATTTCAAATTGCGAGCATTCACAGCAATCTATGGAGTGATGCCCTGAATTATGCGTCCTGGGCGCGACTTCATTAATAAGCACGCGCGAGTTTTTGTCGATGAAGAATTCTATGGCCAAAAGTCCGGTAAAATTCCAGGATGAAACGAGCTTGTCAGCTATTTCTTCCATTTGTTTCTTTACTGAATCATCAATATCTGCAGGACAGAGAAGATAATCAAGGAGGTTTGCTTCCGGGTCGAACACCATTTCTACAGGGTCGAAATGTTGGATTTGAGATTTTTCATTCCGTGCAACTATCAAAGCCACTTCTTTGTGAATGTCCACCATTTTTTCTATGACTGATGGCGTATCCATAATCTTGCCTATATCTGATCGGTCTTTGACAAGCTGTACCCCTTTACCGTCATATCCTGCTTCTCGTGATTTCTGTATAAAGGGCAATTGAATCTCGGCTTTGTCCAAAGATTCTATAATACTCTTTTTGTCCGCAAAGAGTTGGAATTCAGAGCTCGGAAGTTTATGGGATTTATAGTACTGCTTCTGCAGCCCTTTATCCTTTATTGTAGCGATTATTTCTGCCGAGGGTATGACTTTTTTACCTTCCTTTTCCAGAACCAGGAGAGCATCTGTATTGACGTTTTCAATTTCAATACTGATAATGTCTTTTGTTCTGCCAAAGGCAAGCACATCTTCATAGCTCTTGAAATCTCCAATATCCAGGTTTGGATTTACTTTCCCCGCCGGGAAGTCCTTCGCCTTATCCAAGAATGCAATATCAAGGTCCCATTCCGAAGCTTTTTGAGCCAGCATACGCCCCAGTTGCCCCGCACCCAATATGCCTATTTGTATGTCAGATATACTTTTAATAAATAGTATTTTAGTGCAAATGTATTTTATATTCGAAAGCTTCTTATAAATCGAGCAAAGAAATTAATCTAAAACATCTAGTGAATTATGACGAAGGTGCTTTTTAAAAATGCAAGAATAGTTAACAGAGGTCAAATTACAGAAGGTGATCTGCTTACAGAAGCTAGCAGGATAAAGAAAATGGCGCCAGTAATTGATCATGCTGGTCAATCCGAAGAAATTGATTGCAAGGGGATGTTTTTATTGCCGGGGATTATCGATGATCAAGTGCATTTCAGAGAGCCGGGCTTAACGCATAAAGCGAATATAGCAACTGAATCGAGGGCCGCCGCCGCAGGTGGTGTTACCTCATTTATGGAGATGCCCAATACCAAACCTTCTGCCACAACACAGGAACTCTTACAAGACAAATACGACATTGCTGCTGCTACCAGCACGGTGAATTATTCCTTTTATATGGGCGCTTCTAATGACAACCTTGAAGAAGTGCTTAAAACTGACGGGGAAAACGTTTGTGGCGTTAAGGTTTTTATGGGTTCCAGCACAGGAAATATGCTTGTCGATAATTACAATACGCTCGACAGCCTTTATTCGAAAGTTCCATTACTGATCACTACACATTGTGAGGATGAGCAGACGATTCGGAAAAATCTGGCAAAGGCTCAGGAGGAATATGGAGACGACATACCGGTAAGCATGCATCCCGTTATTCGCAATGACGAAGCCTGCCTGCTTTCGTCTTCACTCGCTGCAGGCCTGGCAAAGAAACATGGTACGCGCCTTCATA
This sequence comes from Chitinophagia bacterium, assembly GCA_009923745.1. Lineage (GTDB taxonomy): Bacteria > Bacteroidota > Bacteroidia > Chitinophagales > Saprospiraceae > RFSX01. The sequence goes on along the minus strand of RFSX01000076.1, from coordinate 2,963 downwards.
TTCTCCATATATCTACTGCAGATGAAATAAAACTGTTTCGCAATGACATTCCGCTTGAAGAGAAGAATATCACGGCAGAATTATGTGTGCATCATCTGTTTTTTGATGCATCCTATTATGATACCTTGGGCGCAAAAGTTAAATGCAATCCGGCTATCAAGTCAGGAGAGCACCGTGAAGCTTTATTGAAAGCATTGAAGGAGGGATATTTCGATGTTATAGCAACAGACCATGCCCCGCATACCATGGAGGAAAAAAACAATTCCTATATGAGTTCACCTTCTGGATTGCCTCTCATCCAGCATAGTCTGACCATGATGATGGACTTTTACCATAGGGGAGAATTAAACATGGAATTTATCGTTGAAAAAATGTGTCATAGCCCTGCCCGGCTTTTCAGAATACAGGAACGTGGATATCTTGATGAGGGCATGTATGCCGATATCGTATTATTGGATGCATCTAAGGAGTGGGAGGTTTCTTCTTCGAATGTATACTATAAATGTGGCTGGACGCCATTGGAAGGCATGACGTTCAATTCAAAGGTTATCTCGACTATGTGCAATGGGGAATGGGTCTATAAGGATGAAAAATTGACAGGGCTCAGAGCAGCCTCAAGACTCAAGTTCAAAGCACCTTAATAGCCTATACTTTTCTTTTTCTTGACAAAGGACTTTTTCAAATGCACCATGCGTATGGCGGTGACTGCTGACTCTATGCCCTTGTTTCCATATTTGCCGCCTGCCCGATCTTCGGCTTGCTGATCATCCTTCACAGTCAGAACTCCAAAAATAACGGGTGTGTCCGACACCAGAGATAGTTGGGTTAAACCCTGAGCAACAGCCATATTGATGTATTCGTCGTGACGCGTTTCACCTTTGATAACGCAACCCAGACATATGACTGCGTCCGGGGCATTATTCTTAATAAGAGCTTTTGCGGCGTATGGGAGTTCAAAGGAACCCGGTGTTCTGACGACCTCGATATCATCTTTGGCAACACCACATTCTTGAAGACTTTCCTGGCATCCCTTCAACAGCTTGTCAGTAATACTGCGATTCCAATCTGAAACAGCAATATGAATTTTGAATCCTTCTGCCGAAGGAACATCTGAGTGGACAGACAGGTTTTGATCTTTGGAACTCAAATTCCTGTATTTATTTATGAATTGGTTGCCAGTAAATTACTTGCTTTGGTAGCTTCTTCAGACTCAGGAAATTCACTTTTTATTCGATTCAATGCATTATTTACAGCGTCTGAATCTCCAAGTCTTCTGTTTAGTAATGCTAGTTTGTACAGGTAGTAAGGTGTCATAAGCGCATCAGCTTCTGCCTTAGTAGCTTTTTGGTAATAACTTTTGGCTTTTTCAAAATCCTGTAATTCGGAGTATGCATCACCCAGGTTTCCATTTTTCAGAATAGGCCCATACAAACCTGTTGGACTGTAGGAATCAAGATAGCTAACGGCATCATCAAAACGGCCTACATTCAGGTAGCTTATCCCTGCGTACAGCTTTGCAGCATTAGCTGTCTCTGTACCATTATAGTTTTCGATAATATCAAGAAATCCTTCATAGCCGCCGCCTGGATTTTCAAGTGCCAGGGCAAAGGAATCTCTTTGGAATTGCTGTTCAGCTCTGAACATAGCTATTTTCGCCTGGTTCTCCTTGGGCTGTTGAATCATGAATTTAAAAATGATGTACCCACCTACGGCAATAATTATTACACTAAGAATTCCTATAACCAGGTTTTTATTTTTCTCGAAATAATCTTGCGCCTGTTCTTTTACTTCTACAACATCCACAAGGGTTTCGTCTGTGTTTGATTTTTTTCTCTTCGCCATTATCTAACAGTTGAAAATTTGCGCAAAAATAAATAAACTTAGCATATATCACCTGAATTTTTCAGCTAATATGCTTCCGGTAAAATATGAGTTCAAAACCTGAGTTTAATCCATAATGTATGGATAGTCTTCCTGGATATAGTTGCAATCATAAAGTTCTGAGGCCAAAGGCAGGTCAGACTCATCTGCAAATTTGACGGCATCCTCTATTTCCGCGGTTATTTTGCTTTTGATTTTTTCAAGATCCTTGTCACCAGCTATTTTCTGATCCAGGATGCTGTTTTCAAGCAATTTTATAGGATCTTTTTCCTTGTAGCTGTTCAATTCATCCTTGGTTCTATAATTACCCGGATCTGACACGGAATGTCCCCTGTATCGATATGTCTTGATTTCGAGGAAATAAGGCCCTTTTCCGGAACGAATATGTTTGGCGGCCTTTTCGAGCGCTTGATGAACGTCTATGGGATCCATACCATCTACGGCTTCGCTAGGCATACCATACCCAAGGCCTAATTTGTATATATCCTCAATATTGCTGGTTCGCTTTACTGAAGTTCCCATGGCATAATGGTTGTTCTCGCATATATACAGTACGGGAAGCTTCCACGTCATTGCCATGTTAAATGATTCATGCAGGGCACCCTGACGAGCTGCTCCATCACCGAACATGGTAACGCAAAGATTTTTTGTGCCTTTGTATTGATCGGCCAGGGCAATGCCGGTACCTATCGGAATCTGGGCTCCTACGATACCATTACCACCAACATAGTTATGCTTAGCAGAGGAAAAGTGCATTGAGCCTCCTTTACCTTTAACCACACCTGTGGCCTTTCCAAACAATTCAGCCATGCAAGCTCTTGAACTGATGCCCCTGCAAAGGGCTATACCATGCTGTCTGTATCCAGTGACTATTTTATCATCTTTGGAAATAGCAGAGACAATTCCGGCAGCTATGGCTTCTTGGCCGATATAAACATGAAGAAAACCCCTGATTTTTTGCTGGCTGTAAGCCTTTAGTGAGGCTTCTTCAAATTTTCTGATGCGAAGCATAACTTCATACCACTCAAGATATTGATTCTTGCTATATTTTGCAGCAGCCGCCTTTTTACTGACGGCACTTG
>RFSX01000075.1 GCA_009923745.1 Chitinophagia bacterium | reverse complement strand
TTAATACGGCTACGGACATAAGCCCACAAGAACTTGCCGGAAGTAAAATATCCCAAGACCAGGGTCCATGATAGAGAAAATAAGACCCTGCCACACCGAGAAGGCCAAAAAACATAAAAACAGAAAGATCGCCAAGTCCAATATAGCCATATGGCAATTTCCCATTCGTGTAGAGAACAGCTGCAAAAATAGCTATGAGTCCAAGTCCCAGAAAAACAAGATATGTCTGTGAGGACAGCCTGGCTGATTGTAGCAACACAATACCGCTGATGAGACTTAATGCCACAAAAATGGCCATTGCGACGCGCATTTGGGACAGGCTAATTTTACCGCTTTGAACTTCTCGCAACGGCCCTTCGCGGTCTTCATGGTCTGCCCCATGTACAGTGTCTCCGTAATCGTTGGCCAGATTTGATAATATCTGAAGAAAGAGGGCCGTAGACAGACTAAGCAAGAAAATGCTCCATGAAAAAAATGACCGTGATGCAGCAAGCAATGCTCCTAGTGCAATACATGCAATTGTCAACGGCAATGTTCTGAGACGCATGGCTGCTATCCAAGACTTTACTTTTGTACTCATAAGTCACATCCTGTATCCATCAAAAATAACACGCTTCATGTAGAAAAGATCATGCAAAGCATAATGAATTAATCGAGCAGTTCAACAGGTATCGCATAGCCACCGCTTTGAGTACAGAATTCCGGAGCATAATACGACTGCAAAGTGACCAATCCGGAAGAACAATGCCCGGCAAAGTTGCAAAATCCAGTTAAAACTGTAATAATCAGGGATCTAATCATTTTCGGCATCTGAAAGAATTACGGGAAATAAAGCCTAAACAAATGAGAAGAAGGCCATAAAATATTCTTAAAAATTGAACCTATTGATATTTACAGCATCATCAACAGGTGTCCCTTTCATAAGATGGTCTTCCACAAAGTGCCGCGCCCAGAAGGGTGCCAAAGAGGTGCCTTTAGTACCCATCCCATTGAAAATGTAGAGTCTATCCAGTACAGGATGCTGTCCGATCAAGGGTCTTCTCCCCTTTACACTGGGTCGTATACCAGCCAAATGTTTAATAATCTTAAATGGTGTATTGAGCAGACCTTGCAGTTTGTCCAGCCATTCTTTTTTCCATTGCTCTGTTGGAAGATGATCTTCAAAATCCCAGATGTAGGAACCTCCGGACCAACATATTTTTTCTTTAAGTGGCGCTATAAAAATCTCGTCTCTCAATATATCCGCTGTTTCCAGATTATCGATTTCTATCACTAGGGCTTCTCCCTTGGCAGGCTGAAACGGAAGATCATTAAACCAGGGATTATGTAATGCCTGCCATCCCTCACAGAAAATAATGGCGCTATAATCCTGATCCATATAATTGACACAGATCTCTTTAATCTTAACAGCTTCGTGTTCAAAAGCTTCTGAAATCAATAACTGCCTGCTTTCAAGATAGGTCCTGAACTGCGAAATCATGTCACTGATATTAACTTGCATCGCTTGCCTGATAAGCCCGAACTTCAAGGGTGCTTTTATCAGTCCTGAATAGGGTGACTGACTTTTCAAAGCCTCCACATAGGTTTCATAACCATCACGGGATGTGGAGGCATTCCATTTATTAATTTGGGCTGGCAGATGAATAGATCTGTAAATGCAAGGATAGTGAATAAGATCTATGCCCAGCAATTCAGATAAGCCGGCATAGCAGCTGCGAGCCTCCGGAAGCAATTCTTCAATCATCCAGGATTTTACATATCCCCTACCCGTTACCGGATTTATCAAGCCAGCAGCTGCGTGCGTGGCAGCCGCATAATGATTATTGTCCACTACCTTGAACCGGATATTATTCTTTAAGAGATATGAACACAGCACAGTACCGGCCAGTCCTTGTCCGACGATTAATAAAGGTTTATCTGATCCTGGTTTTATTTTAAGAGAATTTTTCAAATTCTTCTTTCATTTTTCTAGCAAACCCAGCTACTACCCGCTCATAAGAATGATCTATCATTTTGACAATCAGATCATCATCCAAACCCTCTTCCAGTAATACTGTGTTCCAATGTTTTTTATTCATATGCCATCCGGGCCGAACCTGATGGTATTTTTCCCTCAATTCAACAGACCACTCTGGAAGGGCTTTAAGGTTCGCTTTAGCTTCTAATTTATCAAGTGGTAAGATGGCGAATATTTTACCCATTACCTTAAAAACAAGGGTATGTTCATCAAATGGAAAGCTTTCTTCTACTGCTTTCTTAGCCATGCAATACTTACGAAAACTCTCAATGTCCATTATTATTTATCGGGTTTATAACTCTCGAGGTGCTTATCAAGGTAGTAGCTCAGAATATTTTTTCTTAGGATATCGTCTTGAGCAATCGCAGTTTGATACATGCCTTTTAAGTCACGCTGTCTCATTGCTTCATAAAGTGTAACCGCACATGCCACTGAAATATTGAGGCTTTGAGCCATACCCATTTGAGGTATCAATAAATTACCATCAGCATATTGAAGTGCCTTCTGTGATACACCTTCATGCTCGTTACCAAACAAGAAAGCAATTCGTCTGCCCAGATCTGAGTTATAGATACTGCTGGCTTCACAGTCCAGATGCGTTGCAAGAACCAGATCGTATCGCTTTCTTACTTCTGCCATGCAATCGTCTATATCCCGAAAGGTGTGTAGCTGCATCCACTTACGGACACCAGTCGAACTTGACTTAATGCGTTCAAGCCTTTCAAAATCAAGATGATCTTCTGTATAAAGAACGAATATTTCATAAATACCCACAGCATCGCAGGTCCTTAAAACAGCTCCTATATTGTGTGGATCGTGAACATTTTCAAGGATGACAGTCATTTCTTGTCGCCCAGCAGCGACGCGTTCAAACATTCTGCGCCTTTTATCTGTGATCATATCAACAGGCTTATCGTGCTATAAACCGATCATCCTCAAAGCTCAGGATAAAAAGATGTTGATTCTGAAAATAGTCGATGTCCTCAAAGTCATCATTCTCTGTATCGTCATAAATTCTCCTTATATCATAGTGGGTCTGCAACATAGGAGTGATTTCCCTGTCAAGATAATGCGGAAAGCTTAGTCCAAACCGTTCCAGTGACCGACCTATAAAGAGCATCATATCATAGGCCTCGTAAGCTTCATCAACCGGAAAGTCATTGTACTCGCCAAAATATTTCTGCCGGAATTCTTTGACACCTGGAGAGTTTCTATCTACGTAGGAAGAACGCACAATGCGCATATTGAGGCTCCGGAAGAGTTCAAACCGGATCTTATCCGACTCAAACAAAATAGGCATCCCATATAAAACGACATCGGTTACACCTTTCTCTCCACTCATTTTTCTGGCCACATTGTAAACAAAATCTTCATCGGCACTGAATGACCAGTGCGGTAAGATAAAGCAGTTGGTATCTTCTTCAATAAATATGCTGTCAAAAGCTGTTTCACCTGTAATCAGAGAATCTTCATCAACAAATAACTCTCTCAATGGCTTTCGGGAATCAGAAGACAGGTATCCCGATGCTATCGATTGGATGAGTCTCATATAATTGACATCGGCTTTTTGCTTCCTGCCCAAAAGCACGATGTGTTCCAATTCATGATTATCAAGAGCATGTCGGACCATTTTTTCATAATGCTCTACAAGTCCTGTTTTGAGCTGTACAAAAAATGGATTTCCATTTGATATTCTGGATCCCGACTTCCAAGGAGATACCACAACAATTTCATTGACCTTCCCGAAGTCGGCAACCACAGCCAATTGATCTGTATTCCTAGGGCCGATGATCACATCGGCATCCTTCATGGATTGCAACTTAAGATCAAAATTGCCAGACTCAGCATCCAAAACTTCGACATCAAGATTAACGCCCTCATTTTCCAATTGCTCTAATGCCAGTAAAACACCTGCGTAATATTGAGCCATCCTGCCAAGTTTGGTTTCGGATTGGTTGACATCGCTCAACTTGTTATTGTCTTTTTCAAATGGAAAAAAGAGTTTGACTGAGTAAGACTCTTTTTTGTTCATAGCCAGTTCTTCTATGACATTTTCGTAGTCATCTGACAAGTCTATCTCATTCCACTGCACTGTATCCATGGGAGGATAGCCCGTATCACGGACATTGGAGTCCTCAGCGACTGCTGTTTTATCCGTATCCTCTGGTGTTATAAGGACAGGTTTCTTAGTACTGCAAGAAACTAACAGAATAATCCCAGCAGCTAAAAGAAAAGAAAATGCAAGCTTATTCCCACTCAATCGTTGCTGGAGGTTTTGTGCTGATATCATAAACAACTCTGTTTATTCCTTTGACCTGGTTAATTATCTCATTGGAAATTTCTGCAAGAAGATCGTAAGGCAGCTTTGACCATTCAGCTGTCATTCCATCATTTGAATTAACAGAACGCAATGCAACTGTGTATTCGTACGTCCGTTCATCCCCCATAACGCCAACTGATTTTACGGGCAATAGTATAGAACCGGCTTGCCATACCTTGTCATACCAACCGGATTCTTTAAGTTTTGAAATGTAGATGTGATCTGCTTCCTGGTTGAGTTTAAGTTTTTCCTTGGTAACTTCACCAAGCACTCTGATGGCCATACCCGGTCCTGGAAAAGGATGACGCCCAATAAAGCTTTCGGCCAATCCGAGCATCCTGCCTACGGTTCTGACTTCATCTTTAAAAAGCGTTCTTAGGGGTTCCACCAGTTTCAGATGCAGTTTTTCAGGCAATCCACCCACATTATGATGTGATTTTATAGTTGCTGACGGACCTTTGACGGATACAGATTCAATCACATCCGGATAGATTGTTCCCTGGGCCAGCCATTTGACATCAGGTAATTTATGGGCTTCCCTGTCAAAGACTTCGATGAATACCCGACCAATAACTTTCCTTTTTTGTTCAGGATCTGATACACCGGCCAGCTCGTCAAGAAATTCTTTTTTTGCGTCAACACCAATGACATTAAGACCCAAAGACTTATAAGACTCAAGAACTTCTTCAAATTCATATTTTCTCAAAAGCCCATTATTGACAAATATGCCCGTAAGATGATCACCAATGGCCCTGTTTAACAGCATAGCGGCAACCGTTGAATCAACGCCACCAGAAAGGCCCAGGATGACCCTTTCATCACCCAAGGTATTTTTCAAATCTGCTACTGTAGAATCTATAAAGGATTCCGGGGTCCAGTCCTTGCTGCACGATGCAACATTACTCACAAAATTTTGAAGTATCTCGGCACCATCCAAGGAATGTGTGACTTCAGGATGGAACTGCAATCCATAAAATTCATGTGCAAATGTTCCTGAAACGGACCTGTACGCAGCAACGGGTATAGAGCTTGTGTGAGCGAGAGGTTCAAATTCTTCGGGTAGTGTCAGTATGGAATCGGCATGAGACATCCATACCTGTGAACCCGAGTTGATGCTTCCAAAAACAGGATCATCTATATCAAAGATGATATTGGCTTTGCCGTATTCTCGTTTATTTGATTTCTCTACCCTTCCTCCAAACTGCTGTGCCGCCAATTGTGCACCATAGCACACACCAAGTACGGGGGCTTTATCAATCAAGGGCTTCACATCCAATACGAAATGGCCTTCATCATTGACAGAGCTGGGGCTTCCTGATAAAATAAAGGCTTTGACTGACTCATCCTGGAAGTTAATATTCCAATTATACGGATGGATTTCTGAATAGACATTAAGTTCTCTCAGTCGTCTGGCAATGAGCTGAGTATACTGAGATCCAAAGTCAAGTATTATTATCTTTTCCATTGGCTGACAAATATACGCAAGCATTCATATATAAATACCTTATGCTGTCGCCAATGCGAAAAATTTCTGCCTTAGTTGAGGACAACTGAAATGAATCTTGACTCCCGTCCCGAACCGATCAAGGATGTAAGGATTATATTGGAAGCCACACCTTTAGTCTCGAGATATTGCCGGCAGGCTTCAAGCCTGTTACTTACCAATTCTTCACTTTGCTGATCCCCTTCTTTATACCAGGACTTCAAAAGAATGGATCGCGCTGAACCACTTTTCAATAATTCTGCGCAAGCTTCTATGGTTTCCAAGGCCAGGTCAGAAAGAATTGCTGACTCAAAATCAAAATTGATGGATTGACTCAATGCTTTATCTGTCTTGTGAACAGTAGCAGTTGTTTCGTCCACTACCAGATTATTATCAGTCTTAGCATTTCCTCCTTTAAGTGCTGCGACAGCCACACTATCGGAAGCTTTAAAATATTCAATGGGCTGAAGGGCTACTTTCTGGAAATTATCCACTGGTGCTTTCTGATATCCTGCCATATAGCCAGGAACAAGGCTTTTGATTTCAGTTATCTCGCCATCTTTTATTAAAAGCCTCATAGGCTGCTCATTGATTAGGCCAATGGCTGTTTTCTGTGCCTGAAGCAAAACTCCTAAAGCTAGCAGCACTGTACATAAGCCTATACGGGAAAAAAAAATCATTCGATAAAATACTAATAATGAAAAATGGCTTAACTATAGCTTAATACTATGGGATAGCCTGCAGCAAATTGCGCTGGCGTTTAAATTTAATCACAATATGTAAAAATGTCAATATTGTAAGCTATTAAACGTAAGGCAAGATACAAATGATTCTCCGGAGCGGTTTATTTAATCAGACAGGCCCCTTCCTGCTTTATTGAGCTTCCCTGAAGATTCAAGGTCTTTCATAAGCTTATCGAGGATTCCATTGATAAATTCCTTGCTTTTGGCAGTACTGTACTGCTTGGCTAATTCGACATACTCATTGAGGGTGACTTTGCCAGGAATGGTTGGAAACTCGAGCATTTCACAAATGGCCAGCCGCAGAAGGATTGTATCGACAATGGCGAGCCTTTCATGATCCCAGTTTTCAAGAACAGGAATAATGAAATTCATGTGGTCTTCCCTTTTATCCAGGGATTTATTCAAAAGTTCGTAGCCGAACTCCTTGACTGTTTCATCGTCAGGAATGAACTCCTCGACCATTTTTTTATTGTCGCTTGGCATAGCCTTAAGGTACTTCTTTACTGAACCTACAATCAGAGATTTATCGTCAAGCCAATTGTAGAATGCATCTTCGAGAATCTCATTATAGTACTCGTTCTGTCTGCAAAAACGATACATTTCAAGCAGCAAATCAAGTGTAGCCTCACGGTCAGCATCAGACTGGATGTAGGCCTTATAATCATCCGTCTTTGCAAATTCATCATAAATCTTTGAGATATAGTCGGCATTTATGAAATTTGCAAAGCCTTTCCTTTCGAATAGCTTCTGAAGGTAACCGTTGCCATGAATACCGGCAATGATCTCATTGGAGTATATCTTATCTGTGAAAGACTTATCGTAGTCGGAAGGTAAATGCTTGGATTGCCGCTTGATCATGTCTTCCTTTGAGCAGGCGCATATTTCCTGCAATACATAAAGGCTGAAGAGAAAAAGCTCATAGCTCTTTTCGATAAAATCGGAATAGGCTGAAACCAATTCCTTTTCACTTATTGAGTCATCCCTGTCCTGGGTGTACAACAATTGCATTACTTTAACACGAACACTTCTTCTGCTGAGCATTTACACAAACATTTTTATGTCGAGCCGAATCACTGGCTGTCACAAAGAAACTAC
>RFSX01000074.1 GCA_009923745.1 Chitinophagia bacterium | reverse complement strand
ACGTATAGTTTCTTGCCTTTGGAACCCTCTATTTCCTGGGGTACATCAACACCCCAATCCAGATCCCTGGTCATAGACCTTGGCTTCAAACCATTTTCAAGCCAGGATTTGCATTGTCCAATCACGTGATTTTTCCAGTCTTGCGGATAATGTAATTTTTGGCCATCAACTTCGCCATATTCTATCCAATCCTTCAGCCAGGATTCGTATTTATCAAGTGGCAAATACCAGTGGGTGGTTTTTTTAAGTACCGGTTTTGATCCGCTCAGCGTGCTCACAGGATTGATCAACTCAGTTGGGTTTAGAGATGATCCACAATTTTCACATTGATCTCCATAGGCTGAAGCGAAGTGGCATTTGGGACATTCTCCCTTGATGTATCTGTCGGCAAGGAATTGGCCGGCTTCCTGGTCAAAGTACTGCTCTGATTCCTCTTCTATAAATTCAGATTTATTGTAAAGGGTTTTGAAGAAGTCCTGGGAGTTTTCATGGTGGTGCGCGGATGATGTCCTGTCATAATAATCAAAGGCAACTCCCATTTCGGAAAAAGTCTTCTTGAACAGTTCGTGGTAGTGATCCACGATTTTCTGGGGCGTTTTATTTTCTTTTAAGGCTTTGATGGTTATTGCCGCACCATGTTCATCTGAGCCACAGACAAAGACAACATCTTTGCCATAAAGTCTGAGGTATCGGGCATAAACATCAGAGGAAAGATATGCGCCAGCCAAATGTCCAATATGCAATGGACCATTAGCGTAAGGCAAAGCAGCTGTAATCAAATATCTTTTAAATTCCTTCATCTAAAAACAGCTTGAGTTGGGTTTGACCAAAAAAATTATTCGAATTTGCTAAAGGAATTTGGAATGAGGACGAAGATATTGTTTAATGAATAAATAACTAAGTTTAGATAAGAAAAATATAGATGAATTATGGCCACAGAATGCCGGGACAAGCTTAAAAAGCTTCTTGAGTCAGGACATGAGTCGGAGACAAGGGACCAACTGATGGCATTGGCACTTGACAAGCGTTCTTGCTTTGAGGCCCTGATGTATTTCTTTCTTGACAACGAAGTGCATTGGAGATATAATCAGCGCGCTTCCTGGTCTGTGTCCATCCTGGCTGAACGTAAACCCGAATGGCTGCTTCCCTATATGGATGCAATGATTGAAGCTGCCCTTGAAGCCAGGCATGCTGCTGTACGCAGAAATGTGGTACGTTTACTCCAGTTCATGACAATTCCACAAGATTATGAAGGCCGCATCTATGATATGTGTTTTCAATTCCTTTTGGATGGCTCAGAGACGGTGGCCGTTCGTGTTTTTTCCATGACAGTACTTGCGCATATAGCCGTAAATTATCCCGATATGATCCCGGAACTTGTTACAACTATTAAATCCTATTACGACACCGGATCAGCAGCTTATAAGTCTCGTGCGAAAAAATTGATCAAAACTTTAGAAAAGGCAATAGCGTAGACGTGGGGATTCTATCAGATAACCAGGTCCAGTAATCATCCAGTACCTGGTTCGCACCAAAGTCTCGGAATATTTCATGCTTATATGAGTCAAGGCTTATAAAGACTTTGTCCTCCGAGCTGGCCGCTTCAAACAGCAGCTTGCTGCCCTCGTGTTCTGTCAATTTATCGGATTTGCTGTGCTGAATAATGAATGGGCAATTCAGCTGATCAAAGCGCTCTGCGATCCATTTCATTTGTTGCAGAAATACATCACCAGTTTTGGCATGTATACCGTTCCGACAGATCAATGGGTCTGAATCATAGGCTACAATGCGCTCCGGATCTCTTGAAATTTCAGAACTATCAATTTTAATGGTTTTTAGTTTTGGCAGTAAAGCGGATACAAAGCCTGAAAGTTTCTGGAGTATCGGGGCCATATCGGCATTGGGCTGAAGAAGGGGTGCCGATAATAGCACACCACTGATTTCTTTTTGTACTTCCTTATGTTCCAATAAAAATGAAACCACCACTAAGCCACCCAGGCTGTGCCCGAAGAGGAAGACCGGTTTATTACTGTCTTTACGATAATATTCAAAAACCTGTTTAAAGTCCTGGATTAGTTTTGAAAAATCAGACAGGTAGGCCCTGGGGTCGCCGGAAGATTTTCCATGATGCCGGGTATCAAATCCGAAAAGATTGATCTTATGTTCACAGAAGTAATGAGCCAGATCCTGATAGCGACCGGAATGTTCCATAAACCCATGGCAGAATATAATATCCGCGATCGCATGCTCTGTTATCCATGCGTTCAGATTGAGTTCAATGCCATCTGCTGTTCTAAGGGATTTATTCTGGTGTATCATTGGCTTTGAATAATTCACTTTCTACAAGATGGCAAATAATATGAGAGATCAGCATATAAGCTTCCTGAATCCGCGCCGTATCTTGATGAGGTATATTGATCAGGATATCGGAATAAGGCGCAAGTGCATCCGTGTGCAGCCCACAAAAGCTGATCACCTTACAATCCAGTTCCTTGGCTTTTTGGGCAGCTAGAATGACATTTTCGGATTGTCCGGAGGTGGAGTAACAGATTAATACATCTGAATTCTGAGCTTTTGCTTCCAGCATCCTGCTGAAAATGTTTTTATAGCCAAAGTCATTTGAAATAGCCGTCAGTGCCGCTGAATTAACGTGTAGCGCCTCAGCGAATAGAGCTCTTCTATCCATCTTAAATTTGCCACTCAGTTCAGCAGCAATATGTTCTGCATCGGCAGCACTTCCGCCATTGCCACATAATAATACTTTTTTGGATTTTCTGAATGTCCTGGTAATAAGTTTGGCTGCCTTACTTATTTTATCGTATAGGGTGACGTCCTGGTATATCATTCTTACCAGCCCGGAATGCTCTTCAATCTGTGCCTTGATGACCGAATCCATTTTTTTCGATTTCAGTTGTAAAGTTATTGAAAAAACTTTGCCACGACAGCGACTGCTTTACCGACTTGAATTGATCAAGTTCGAACTCTTGCCCATCAAGAAAGCGGTCAATTTTGTCAGCTATGGATTCTGGCTCTGGACTTGCTATGAGGCCAATTTTTTTATCCCTGATCATATTGCCAAAGTCACCGACGTCGGTAGCAATAATGGGTTTTTCAAAATGTAAAGCTATTGGCACGACACCACTTTGAGTAGCTCTTCGATAGGGGAGTACCACTATATCAGAAGCACAGAAATAATAGGGAACGGCATCATTTAATATATATTCATTATTTATGATAAGCTGTTCAGAAATGCCAAGGTCCTCTATTTGTTTGAGGTATTTTTTCTCACTTTCATAAAATTCACCAGCTATTATCAGCCGATATCTTGTGTCTGATTTGAGCAATGCCAGGGCATCGAGAAGCAGATCAAGTCCTTTATAGTTTCTAACCAGTCCAAAAAACAAAAGGTATTTATAGCCTGGTTCCAGATCAAGTTTTTCCTGTGCCTCCCTTTGGGAAATCTTTATACCATAGTGATCGTAGATGGGATGGAACAGCCGACTTACAGCTTTGTCCGGTACAGCATTTTTGATATCGCCTGCTACATTATCCGAAAGAGCTACCATGAGGTCTGTTCGGCTGGCAATAAAACGGCCAAGCTGCTTATCACCAATGAGGCTTTCATGAGGCTTGAAATTATGGACTACGGTGACATTGAATACTTTATCATAGCCTTTCTTCACACCACGCAGTATGGTGCCGAAGGCCGGAGCCATAAAGGGCATCCAGTATTGTACAATCATGAGGTCAGGTTCGAGGGCAACAATTTCTTTTGTAATCTTAAGCCAGTTAAGTGGGTTTGTGCTGTATATGGCTCTTTTGATATTTAGATTGGGAGCACTGTCATCAGTACTCAGCTGGTTCTTCCCCGGGAAAAGGAAATTGGGGTATTGTTGGGTGAATGTAAATATCTTGCAGGTCCAGCCATTGTTTTGAAAACTTGAAGCCAGATTTTCATTGAATGCAGCAATACCGCCGCGGTAAGGGTAGGCTGGTCCAATAAATATTGCCTTTTTAGTCATCGGCTTTTGAGTATTATATTTTATCCTCTATTGTGTAATCATTACGACGAGGATTATTCCTGGAAATCATCTCAGCCAGGAAACCTGCAATAAATAACTGGACCCCAACGATCACGGCGAGCATCCCAAAGTAAAACAACGGCCTTGTTGAAATACCAGCTACGCCTTTCCATAGCTTCATAACGGAAAGGTAAGCGAGGATTATAAATCCGGCCAAACTCAATAGTGTACCCATGCTGCCAAAGAAATGCATTGGCCGGCTGCTGAATTTTGTCATGAAGCTGATGGACAAGAGATCAAGGAAGCCACGCATGACACGTTCAAGGCCGAACTTGGTGGTGCCGTATTTTCTGGCTTGGTGCTTGACTACTTTTTCGCCTATCTTGATGAAGCCTTCCTTTTTGGCTATTACAGGAATATATCTGTGCATTTCCCCGTAAACCTCAATGTTCTTGACCAACTCTCCACTATATGCCTTCAATCCGCAATTGAAGTCATTGAGTTGTATACCGCTAAGTCTACGAGTAACCCAGTTAAAGAATTTTGAAGGAATGCGTTTCCCCATAGGATCCTGTCTTTTCCTTTTCCAACCGGACACCAGATCGAAGCCATCATATTTAATCATATTGAAAAGTGCCGGAATCTCATCCGGGTTATCCTGAAGGTCGGCATCCATGGTTATGACGATACCTCCTGAGCACTTTTCAAAGCCGGTATTTAGGGCAGCGGATTTTCCATAATTCCTCCGAAACTTATATCCTTTAACAGTGGGATATTCATTCTTCAAAGTCATTATCTTATTCCAGCTGCCATCTGTACTTCCATCATCGATGAATAATATTTCATATGTAATATCCATACCAGTGCAGACGCGGCTGATCCACTCGGTCAATTCCCCCAAGGAATCCTCTTCATTCAATAGTGGTATGACGATACTAAGATCCATAGATATTAATCAATATCCTCTAGTATTGTGTTGACGTTTTCATTTTTCATCACGAGGCCAAGAATAAAGCCAACGATCAATCCCAAGAAGAATTTCATGATAACAGTCATTGCGGTCATGAATCCTGGAGAAACAAACATGTCCATCATGTCGGCCATTTGTTCTTCCTGATCATTGCTCATGTCCCCAGCGCCAGCCATAGCTTGATCTCTAATGGCATCAAGCATTTCAGGAGCGATCATAGTCATGAATACATAGGTATAGAGAGCCATAAAAAGGCCTCCGATAATGCCTGCAAGAATCCCAATTACAGTAGCATCGCCTATACTAAGCTTATCCCTATTCAGTTTTTTATATTCTGCTACAGCCATATAAATAGCCCCTATAGAGACAATATAATTGAGCAGGGTACCGATCCAATTACTCTCTCCCGATTCAATGTCAGTCATACCAGCCAGATATAATAAGAGTGAAACGACTATGAGCACTACACCCATAATTCCTCCCCACTTTAAAGCCAGATTCATTTTTGATGGATTTTCCATGTCTATAAATTTTTATTGGTTATCAGTTATTATTTTAGATTTCTTGAACATCAATGCTGCCATTGCAGATAGAAGAGCGCCCGGAGCGATCAGGCGTGTAAAAAAGAGGGATATAATCTGAGCGAAGTTATAGAGCTCTTCCTCTTCAAGATTTTTTAAGACTTTCTCTTTATAATCGTCACCCAGGATGGTCCCGGACTGCTCAAGAGCTTCAATACTGACAGCTCTAAATACATCCTTGAGTTCCGGGTAGAAGAAGTTGAAGAGTGTATATTCAAATGAAGTACATAGAATAATAGCTATCACTGAGCACAGGAGGCCGTATAAAAACAAGTCTCTAAATGAAATTACACCATCATTTATCCTGCGCAGATCAAATGCATTTTTCATCAAAATGATGAAAAATGGGACAAGCATGATAAAGGAGCGCGTATTAAGGAATACAGCCGGGTTGACATACGACAAGACCAGTGAGAATACGATAAGAATCATTCCCAGGAAAATACCATTGTTCCTTGCAACAAGCTTGAAAGTCATCGGGCGAAATATAGTGATTATTTTAATATATTTTTGTTATCGTTCTTACAACAGAATTTTCTATGAATATGAAGCTTTTATCGATACACGGCATCGTCATTTTCTTAGCCCTCGGCATCTTGTCCTGCACAAACAAACAATCAAATAATGATTCTTCGTCAAGTGCACAGCAGATGCCTGAAGCAAATGCTTCGCTTGGAGAGGACTACGTCATGCAATTATATGCCAATTATGTGCAGGAACCGAAATTGCAAGCCCATAAGGATGAAAATATCATTATTGATTATATCCTAGGACAGGATATTGCATACCAACGTTCTAACAGCGGCCTGTACTATGCGATTCTGGAAATAGGTGAAGGCAATACATATAATCATGGAGAACCATGCAGCGCCCATTATCAAGGCTATTTCCTGGATGGTCGGGTATTTGATTCAAGCATTGAAAAAGGCAAACCTCTTAATTTTAGGGTTGGGCAAATGGTGGCTGGCTGGAATGAAGCTTTGAAATTGCTTACACCAGGTTCGCAAGCCAAGCTGATTCTTCCTTCAGCCCTGGCCTATGGAGATAGAGGATTTCCAGGATATGTACCGCCGAATTCGGTGATTGCATTCGACCTGCAAACACTGGAGCTTACGACAGCAGCTCAATAAGTTTTTCTGCCAGTTCTAAACCAATTTTCTCTTGGGCCTCGCCTGTTGAAGCACCAATATGTGGCGTCAAGCTTATGTTAGGATGGTTAAGTATTTCTTCTCTCGGCTTGGGTTCATCTTCAAATACATCCAGTCCGGCTGCAGATAATTTCCCATTATCCAATGCTTCCAGCATTGCTGGTTCGTTAACCGTACCTCCTCTGGAGGCGTTGATAAGTATGGCACCATCTTTCATCATGTTGAAATCAGCCTGAGTCAATACGGCCTGCCCTGTGAAAGGTATGTGTAAGCTCACAACATCTGCATTGGATAGCATCTCAGCCATAGGAACTGTTTCTATTATTGATTCGATGGCCTGCCCTGCAATATCCATTTTTAGTGTGGCTTTATCAACATATGGATCTACAGCCAAAACCTTCATGCCCATACCGAGAGCTATTTGTGCTGTTTCCTGTCCGATTCTGCCCATGCCAATGATTCCCATAGTCTTACCAGCCAACTCAAATCCTTTGGAATAGGATTTTTTCAAGGCTTTAAACTCTTCGCGGCCATGTTCAGGCATATGCCTGTTAGATTTATAAAGGAATCGAGCAAGGCTTAGGAGATGCGCAAAAGCCAATTCTGCCACCGATCTGGATGAAGCAGCCGGTGTGTTGATAACCTGAATGCCTTTTGATCGGGCAAAGTCAACATCGATATTATCGAGACCTACTCCGCCACGCCCAATCACTTTGAGGTTTGGGCATTTTTCTATAAGGTCCTGTCTGACTTTAGTTGCAGACCTCACGCAAATCGCATCGAAATTCGGCAATTCTTCCTCTAATTTTTCCTGCGGGATTTTATCTATACTGACGTCAAATCCTTTGTCTTTTAGAAGCTTCAGACCTGACTCATGGATTCCATCGTTGATAAGTATTTTGGCCATGATTGAATTTTGTCACAAAGGAACTGATTATATATATGTTATACAATCCATATGTGATTAAATTCTTTTTAAATCGAAAATCT
>RFSX01000073.1 GCA_009923745.1 Chitinophagia bacterium | reverse complement strand
ATGTTGCCACATGCAGATAAGGCGACAGCAATCTAATCAGATATTCTATATGTGGCGTTTTCCCCGTTCCTCCTACCGAGAGGTTGCCAACATTAATTACCGGCAAGTTGAAACTTGTTGCCTTTAAAAGACCTGTTTCGTAAAATATATTTCTGAGGCTTATTATTCCAGAGAATACAAGAGCAAAAGGCAACAGTAATAATCTGACAATTATATTATTCTGCATTTAATAGCAACTTAGTTCCAAGCCTGCAATTGAGGCATTTAAATTTGTCACAATATTGGGTTTTTAATTCAATCAAAGCCTGTGTTTGACTGCAATTGTCGACATGAATGCCCAAACGAGTCCACATTTTTATTATGTGATTGTCTTCCGCTTTTAGCTCTGCCAGGAATTCAATACTTAGTATTCTTAGATATTCATCATTGAGCAATATGCCTCGGGCAAACAGTAAAGGGATAAACGCATTAATCACTATCGCAGTTTTTGTTTGCATTCCAAAGGGTTTAACTTTTTTTGACGAGGCCTTACCAGGAATAAAGTGCCTATTCCAGTATCTTGATGTTTCTATGTCAAGTATGGCAATTAAATCCTTGATTGTTTTGGCATTCAGGATAGTCGAAAGCAGGGCTTTATTTTTTAAGTATATGGCAGCTATTTGTGCGATTCTCAAAGCAGGGGAGTTTTGAGGCCTCAAGGTGCCAAAGCGCCATTCATTACCCGTCATGGCCAGCAGTCTGTGCTTTCTTTTTAAATGGGCATATTCTTTTTTCAAGGCCTTCATGTATGTGTCTTCTTCAAAACGCCTCAACATGTCTGACTGACCAAAGAGCAGGGCCTCTGCCGAGAGAGCTTTATCGAGATATTTTGAAATAAGCTTATAAGGCACCCTGTTTGCAAGCTCTTCGAAAGCCACCTTGTTAACCGGCCCACCAATGTAAGCCAGAATCAGAACATATAGACATTGTTCCCAATCGCCTGCGACATTTTTTAAAACTCTGAGTATGTGTCTGGTTTTACTTTGGAGTCGTTCTGTCAAGAGTCTTTCAAGATAGATGTTGATATATGTATGATCGATTGTTGAAATAAAGTTTTTACAGGGTATATTCAAGTGCCTGTCAAAAAGCCCTTTGTAATTCGAGACTAGACACATATCAATTCTTCCTTTGAGCTCCAGGCAAACAGGCTTGATCCCGGATTCGGTTGTAACTGGTCCATTATCTTCGTAGACGACATGTAGGATGACATTATTGTATGCAGGATCTTTGTTGTGTTTGTGAGCCGTCCAGTCTTTACTCCTGATATGAATTTCTATATGGCCATGCCAGATCGTATGATCTATTTTCAATGTGGCGTTTAGAAAGTCCGGACCGGAGTTGCGGTTATGGTTACCATAATTCAATATTGATAGCCTCTTACCGTTGCCAAGTATTAAATTATGGTGATTAAAGCGCTTGAACATCCAGACATGGTGAAGAAAGGCTTCATCCATTTTATACTGTAATGACAAGAAGCATCATCAAGTAAACAGAATGGGGGGAGTATGTTACTAGAATAAAATCTTTTTATCTCTCATAAAGGCAAAACCTGCAGGCATACTTGTTTTTTTCATCAGCGGGATGATAGTCTTCCCAGCTAAGCTTCCATTTATCAAGGTCAATCTCAGGGAAAAAGGCAGTGGCATTATCAATAATAGCATCCACATGGGTCAGATATAGACGATGCCACAGGTTTTGTGTTTGAGCGTAAACGCTGGCGCCACCAAGAATAAAAACTTCTTCCTGCCCGGATTCAGCGGCATACGCCAGGGCATCAGGAATGGAGGATTTTACTATTACACCGGAATGGGCAAAATCCTTGTTCTTGGTGATTATGATATTTGTCCTTCCCGGCAGAGGCCGGCCAATTGACTCAAAGCTTTTGCGACCCATGATAACGTGATGACCGCGGGTGG
Source organism: Chitinophagia bacterium (assembly GCA_009923745.1). Lineage (GTDB taxonomy): Bacteria > Bacteroidota > Bacteroidia > Chitinophagales > Saprospiraceae > RFSX01. The sequence goes on along the minus strand of RFSX01000073.1, from coordinate 5,807 downwards.
TTTCCTTAAAAAACTTAAGATCTGCAGGAAGGTGCCACGGCAAGTCATTATCTATTCCTATTGCATTGTTGTTGCCGACAGCAACGATACTTGATACTTTCATGAGCTAGGGTGTGTCTATTAGGTTGATGTTCATTATCTGTTCTTCACGATACTTCCTGGTCACCTCTTTATTGAGATATTTTTCAATAGCCAGGCCGGCTATTGGAGCAGCTATGTCACCGCCGAACCCCGCGTTCTCTACATATACGGCTATTGCAATTTTTGGATCATCCTTGGGCGCAAAGGCGTAGAATACAGAATGATCCTTGCCGTCTCGCTGGTTGTTTTGTGAGGTTCCTGTCTTACCGCATATACTGATTCCGGGAACATATGCTTTGTAGCCAGTACCGCGGGTAATCGTTTTTTCAAGTCCGTCAATTACGATGTCATAATATTGTGGCTCGATGCTGAGTTCTTTTTTTGTCGTGTATCGTTCATCAATTTCCAGGGCAGGATCACTGAAGCCTTTTACCAGGTGCGGGGTATAATAATGACCCCTGTTTGCAAGAATAGCAGCCAGGTTAGCCATTTGAAGGGTGGTCAATTCAAGTTCTCCCTGACCTATACCTATTGACATAATATAGGTAGAATACCACCGCCCTCCTTCTGATCGATAAAGGTACTTGTAGTATTCTGGCGTTGGCACAAAACCTGGTGACTCATGCATGAGGTCTACGCCCAGCTCATTTCCGAGACCAAATTCATAAAGATACTTGTTCAAGGTATTCAGGCCTTTTTCGGGGTTGTAAAACCCTTCTTTTTCAATAAGGTCGCGCACCATCATAAAAAAATACGAATTGCAGGAATGCATCAGAGCCGCGGCTACATTATTTGCCGAAGGATGCTCATGACAGCCATATTTAAATGTTTTATATTGATAATAGCCATTACATGCCACAAAAGTATTGGGCGTAAAAACGCCCTCCTGAAGTGAGATTAGAGAAAGAATCGGCTTGAATATTGAACCTGGTGGATAACGGGCAGCAATAGATCTGTCCAATAGCGGCTTCTGAATTTTATCTTCAGTAAGTCTGGCAAATGCCTTACCCCTGTTTTTGTCAAGGTTCAAGTCATTGGGGTCGTAGGAGGGTGCCGAAAGCATAGTCAGTATTTCTCCAGTTGAGGGTTCTATTGCCACAATGCTGCCGCGCTTGTTTTTCATCAAGCTTTCACAATATGTTTGAAGCTCCAGGTCAATTGTTGTGTACAGGTCAGTGCCCTGTACAGCTATAGAATCAAGACGACCTTCGCTAAAGGATGACACCTCTCGTCCAACATTATCTCTAAGCAAAAACTTTGTTCCTTTTTGTCCTCGTAACTTGTCTTCATAAAACCGTTCGAGACCACTCATTCCTATATAGTCTCCCGGTTCGTAAACAGACGCCGACAGATTGAGTATGTTGTTGTCGACCTCTCCCAGGTAACCCAGGATATGCGCGGCACTCTTATGCGGATAAGCCCGTATGTTACGTGTTACCGGATAAAAGCCGGGGAACTGAAAAAGTTGTTCCTGGAATTTTCCAAACACACTCTGTTCTAGTTTTGACATAAAGGTAAATGGGAGGGACTTGTGGTATCTTTTGTCGCGCCAGTTTTTGTTAAGTAGTGTCTCAAAACGCTCTCGTTCTATATCAACCAGCTGACAAAACAAACTGGTGTCCATCTTTTCATCGACATTCCTGTATATGGCCTCAATATCATATATGGACTTATTGTAGGTGAGAAGTTTTCCAGTTCGATCATACATTAGGCCCCGGGACGGGTATATGGTTTGCTTGTCAAGGATGGTTTTCTGAGCAAGAGCCTTATAACTGTCATCGAACAGCTGAATCTGTGCCAGCTTGAGGCTGAGGACTATCGACCCAAGCAGGAAAGTAATCAAGATCGGTGCTTGCCGTTTGTCAAAGCTCTTCATTAATAACGGGGATTAAAAATCAACTGTGCTAATACAAGCAGGAAAAATGAAGCGATAAAACTAAAAATGCTTCTTAGCAGTATTTCGTTCAAATAAACGAATGAAAATGCTTCTATACTATATAAGGCCAAGAGGTGGATAAACAATAATATACCCATGTAAGATACAAACCAGACGAAGCCATAGCCGTAAGAAGTCAATCCATCTTTGCCATAACCATCTGTTGGTGCAATAAGGGCCAGGATATAATATCTTAGGTATGCCGTAAAAGTGGAAGTAGCGGCATGCACACCGGGAGAATCATAGAACATATCGACAAAAAAGCCCATGACAAAGCCTATCAAAACCATCAGGGTTTTATCGGTTTTATAGGGAAGGAGGGCGAGTATAACCGGATAGATGGTAAAGTGAATGTAGTTGAATCCACTGAAGGTGATATCAATTCTTTTTAATAGAATGACCTGGATGGCAAGTATTATGGCTGCCCTGATTAGATTTCTTCTTATAAGCTTATTCATTTTCCAGCTCCAGTTGATTGCTCTTTTCTTCGATGTAATGATAGTCAATTACATAGACAAAATCGAGAGCCGATAAATCTTCAGACAATTCCACGTCAATTGAATAATTGCTGTTGCCTTCATGGATTTTAAAGTCTGCAATACGACCGATAAAAACGTCCGGAGCAAATGAAATCGAATAACCTGAACACACAATTGAATCTCCAATTTCAACAACGGCATGCCGAGGCACTTCTATCAGGTTGACTATTCTGGGATTGCTATTATTCCACACAATGGTTCCGGGGTAATTACTGTCCTTTATGCGAGCGCTTATTCTGCTTTGGCTATTGGTTAGGAGCAATACTGTAGAAAAGTGATTTGATACAGTTTTGACTATGCCCACAATACCTTTGTCCGAGATCACGCCCATGCCAGGCCTTATGCCTGCCGCCCGGCCTTTGCAGAGGGTAAAGTAGTTGTTCCTCAGGTTTAGTGTTTTTCCACACACTCCTACAGGGATCAGGTGGTACTTTCTCAAAGTGTCTGTACTTTCAAACTCCTGGAAAGCATTTTCCTTACTTGCTACCCTGTAGTTGATTATCTGCTCGCGCAGGCGGGCGTTTTCTGATAATAAGCTGTCATTCTGAACCTGCAGTGAGAAGTAATTCTGGATGTTTTCCATCCTTTTGTTTATTCCTCCTGTAAACAGGTTAGATGAATGAGACCAGATTTCTTTTTGGCTGCGGTTATAGTTTACGATAAGGTAGAAGGAGAGGCATTCCAATAGGATAAAAACGAACAATGCGCTATACCGTATTATCAGATAAATCAGGTTACGCATATTTCAGGTTTGATTTTTATTTAGAGGCTCTGTCTATCCATAAGGAAAGTATAGGTATCTGTGTTCTTGAGAGCGAGCCCTGTTCCTCGCACAACTGCCTTCAAGGGGTCCTCAGCTACATGAACATTGAGCTTGGTTTTTTTCGCCAATCTCTCGTCCAGTCCCCTTAGCAAGGCACCACCGCCAGTCAGGTAAATGCCGTTCCTGTATATGTCTGCTGCCAATTCCGGAGGAGTGTCTTCAAGAGCTTTCAAAACAGCTTCCTCTATTTTACTTACCGATTTGTCAAGTGCTTCGGCGATTTCGGTATAATCCGTCATAACCTGCTTTGGAATACCGGTAAGCAAGTCTCTACCGTTCACCCCAACAGGATCAGGTGGATCATACAGATTTTCCACAGCGGATCCGACGCGTATCTTTAGATTTTCAGCTGTTCTCTCACCAATAAGCAGGTTATGCTTGCGCTTCATAAAGTCTATGATATCATTGGTGAATTCATCACCAGCCGTACGAATCGACTGGTCAGTGACGATTCCGGAAAGAGCGATGACAGCAATTTCTGTAGTTCCCCCACCTATGTCGATGATCATGTTGCCCTGGGGAGCCTGTACGTCTAGCCCTATTCCGAGTGCCGCAGCCATAGGTTCATGGATAAGATAAGTTTCCTTACTATCTACATGGTCGGCGGAGTCAAATACCGCCCTTTTTTCAACTTCTGTGATGCCCGAAGGAATACATATGACCATTTTGAGGTGGGAGAAAAACTTTCTTCTCTCACCTATCAGTTCAATTAATCCGTGGATAAGGCTTTCCGCAGCCTGGAAATCGGCAATAACACCATCTTTGAGTGGTCTGATGGTTTCCAGGTTGCTGTGGGTTTTTTCATGCATCTGCATGGCTTTGTTCCCTACAGCCAGAACTTCTCCTGTCTTCCTGTTGATAGCCACTATCGATGGTTCATCAATGACGATTTTACCGTCCTGAATGATAAGGGTGTTTGCCGTACCTAAGTCCACCGCCAATTCCTGCCTGAAAAAATTGAATAATCCCATTAATATCTTAAATCTACTATACTGTTTTCAATCAAATATTATACCTCAATGTCGATCAGGGGATACGATTTTGATAATTTGCTAATCTTCTGATAGGTGTGCCATTAATTTTTGCCTAACCAGATGGGTACTGCATCGCAATTATAAGATTTTTATCGATAACCTGCTCAAAAAGATAAACGCAAAAAAGATCAAAATTGTCCTACAAAAACCTGTGTAAATTCTTCGGGGTGTAAGTAATTCCTGGCCAGATCAACTATATGCTTTTCTTCCAGCGAGCGAAGTTCAGCAACAGAGTGCTCAAAAATGGATAAATCGATGTCTTTTGCCCGGAGACTTTTTACAAGTTGAGCCGTCGCAAAAGGACCGTCAATCAGGTTCAGACTCTGCCCCAACAGGTAGTTTTTGACCATTTTCATTTCGTCTTCATGAATACCCCTTTTTTTGAGAAGGTCTATTTCCTTGAAGATTTCCGATAAGCCTTGATCCAGATGTTTACGTCCCATTTCTGTACTTATGTAGAAATACCCTTCTTTTTGCCAGCTGTCGTAAGCAGAATAAATGCCGTATGTAAAGCCTTTGTCTTCGCGAATATTTTTCATCAGGCGAGAACCAAAATACCCGCCAAGCACGGTATTGAGGAAGCGGAGAGCAACAAAGTCTTTATGTCTCCGGGGCACCCAAAGGCAGCCCATTTTTAGGCTGGTTTGCACATCGTTTGAACTCTCTATGTGGAAAGAACCCTGCTTGTTTTCGGGATCCGGGAAATGTTTCTCAGGCACGGGCTCACCTAGGGGCACTGACCCCAGGGATTCTACAATAATACCACGTATTTTGTCAGAGTACTGGCCGCTAAGGACAATAAAAGCACTAGATAAAGCACATTGAGTACGGTGATAGTCTTTAAGCATTGCTGTATTCAGCGCCAAGATGTCGGAGGGTTCCGTGTTGTATCCATAGGGATGTGATTCTCCAAAAATTTTAGCCGTCAGCTCGCGGTATGCCAACACATCATTTTTGGATAATTGATTATTGAGAGCCTTGCTTCTTATTTCACGGTATTTGTCCAGGTCTTCATCGCGGTAGGCTGGGTTTAATACGGTATCCAGCCATACGGGCCACAGTTTTTCAAAATGACTGTTAAGGCATACAAGACTTACAGAGGAATATTCCATAGTGGACTCTGCTTTGAAGACAGCACCATGGTAATCAAAAATATGTGCGGTTTCTTCACTTGATCGAGACTCGGAACCCTCCAGTATTAACTTTACCGCCGATTTGCTAACAGCGGGCTTCTTTTCGTGTATTCTTCCGGCTTTATAGACCAATTCAACCTTGATTATATCCTGTGTTCCTGTATTAAGCTCATAAAGTGGTATTCCGTTATCCAGTTCACCGGGTAGGACATCAGAAATCCTCAAGTCGAACTTGTTGCTTATAGCAGGGCCCCTCTTTCT
>RFSX01000072.1 GCA_009923745.1 Chitinophagia bacterium | reverse complement strand
TGGTATGCCCCTGTATAATGTGAGTCACTACTATGGTATTTTTTCCGCTATTAACAGTAATTATATCCAGTCTCTTGAACTCTATAAGAATGCTCAACCGATTGAGTATGAAGGCTTGAGTGGGGGAATGGTCATTTTTGATTCCGGTAATTCTGTCAATGAAAATATTGTCGACATAAACCTCCTGACAGCATCGACATTCCTTAGCTTGCCCATTACCGATTTGAGTCGGCTTAAAGTGGCAGCACGCAGTTCCTATAGAAATGTCAATGATACAAGGCTTCTTGACCTGAAAAGACGAGAGAATGAGAATTTTAATCTTCAAAGCTCTAACAATACTTTGGTAAGCAACCAGCCTCTTTTCAAGTTTTATGATCTCAATGCAGCCTTTGAGTATTCGAAGGAAAAAACATACATGAAATTCAATTTTTTCAGAAGTGGTGATGCGCTTGAAAATAATTTTGACCTATCGATCAATTTACCTAATCAACAAATCGACAGGCAATTATTCAGCAATAAGGAGTCATGGTACAATAAGGCGGCAGGAGCACATATACAACATAAGCTAGGCAAATCCAGCAAGATTCAGCTGTATGCCTATGTAAGCAATTATAGCTTTGAATCTGTTTTAAACTCCGAAATCAGAAACGAAAATGGTATCGATTTCATTAGCAATCGCAACGCCAACGAACTTACAGAACAAGGCATTAAAGCCTATATGAACCACAATTGGGCTTCAAGAAATATTCTCTACGGAGCCGAATGGAAGCATATTGATTTGAATCAGAGACTGACAGCTGAAGACGAACGTGTTTTAATCGACTATGGAGACAGGTTGTCCTATACCAGTTTCTTTGCTTCCTTCACTGAAACCATCGGCAAACTCGACTTAAATCTATCTGTCCGTATACCAATATCCGATATTGATCGTGAAACCAATATTTTATTTTCTCCACAAGCGCAATTGAATTACATTGCTTCGGAAAGGCTTTCGTTAAAGTCTTCAGTCAGCAAGACGAACCAGATTTTGAGGGAAGTCGATTATGAAAACAGGTTAGGACAGAACCAAAGTTTTTTCCGCCTGGCTACGCAAATGAATATTCCTGTATTGGAAAGCTGGAATTATATGTTAGGCTTCGAAACCAGAATTTCTAACTGGTCTCTTGATGTTGAAGCCTGGTACAAGAATATGGATGGAAGCTTGTTGGTCAGTACAGATCAACCCGGATTCCAGCCGTTGGCAGGCCCTCCAAAGATCCAGGACTACAAGATTTTCAAGGGACGAAGGCGTTCTATGGGGGTAGACTTTACTTTGGCCTATATAAGTAAGAAATACAGTTCCTGGCTGGCTTACACTCTTTCAAAGACTGAGGACAAATATCCACAGGTTTTCAAAGCTAGATATTTTGCTTCCCAGGAAGATCGAAGGCATCAGTTTAAATGGACCAACCAATATGATCAGGGCCCCTTTACTTTCAGCCTAAATGGCGTGTTTAATACAGGCAGGCCGTATCTTGCCCTGGAAAACATTGATCCCAATACAAACAGGGGAGGACAGGATCATAAGAATGTTTTGAGAATGCTGCCTGATTATTTCAGACTGGACATAGCAGCAGCCTATAATTTTAATATTTCGGATTCCACTTTGGCTAGTTTTGGAGTATCGGTATACAATCTGACAAACCGACAAAATCTGAAATACCTGCAATATGCCTATCGCTTTGATACTATGATACAGGGAGTGCCTAGAAATATAGTCTTTGGTAATGAGTCTGAACTCCTGGGAAGATCACTAAATCTTGAATTCAGATTACAATTCTAGTAATTGCCCAATTCTCTCAGGTAACCCGACTCGTCGATCATATATTTTCTGTTCTGAGTGATATTATGCACAATCACTTCAAAACCATGAGGTGTTTTGTAGTAGGTAACAGCAAAATCCTGGTCATCCACTGAAAAAGGAGGCAAGTGCTTTGTATAGTTCATGTTTGATTTGCGGTCTGCAAAGTGAACCATATCGCCAAACTTAAATCGTCTGAATAATTCATAACTGACCTGCCGCGATAATTCTTCAGCTGTTGCCTGATACTTAATTTCACTATCTGCACGTTCATCCGAAAATTGAACATAACCCCATAATTCAGGAATGTGCATGTTGATCTCAAACTGTGGAGCCCAAACCCAGTTTTTTTCAGGTAAGAGTTTACCTTTTGACATTTTTCTTTTGTAGTTGTTGCCGCTTATCTCAAAATCCCATTCAACCCTTGAGAAATTGACACGCCAAATGTCCTTATCGCGAGGGAATTTTTTACCACGGTGCTTGGCCAACAAGATAGACTCCATAGGGATGGCCAGTTCTACAGACCAATACCGGTCTATGTCTGATGGGTCGTTTATAGTTCCATCAACATATACGGCATGCTGCATTTCTTCCATTTCAAAATAATCATTGGCAATACCTCCTAACCTATAGGGTTTATCAAGCATGAGGTCCCAGGTGGTATTGAGGGCATTGATTTCTATTTCTGAATAATTTCTACCGTCATTATCCGGATCAATAAATACCTCGAAATCGTTATCATGATAAATAATGGCATCGTGTTCTGTGAGTTTGGCCCATATATGGGGTTCTTCCATTTCAGCATAGATGTAGAAATAATTGTCATCCCACAGCATCTTGACTCTGGTCAGAAGTTCTGGTTCCTGTTCTCCCTCGATATCAATAAAGGGTTGTGTGAATTTCACATCCTGCCAGTCCGAATCATCGTCTCTTCCATCTATGTTGAGGTCCTCTGTGGCTTTGAAACACACATACTTTCTGCTGACCAGCAAGCGGTCCTCATCAAATAAAAGCTGTTCCGGCTGCTGTGCGTAAACAGAGCTGATGACTAACATACTCGCTAAAATGGAAAATCCTGATTTCATCTATTTAATATACCTATTTTTTTGGAGCTTGACTTGGTCTGACTTCAATTTTACTTGGCAAAGTTCTGGCCGGTGTATTGAGCAGGTCTATCACCATTTGTCCCAAATCCTCAGGCTGAATTTTCCAGCTGTCTTTTTCGGAAGGCACATTGCCGTTAAAATAAGTAGATACGGATCCCGGCATAATCGTCGTACATTTTACACCATACTCTCGGAGGTCCAGCATGATGGCTTGAGTAAATCCTACGAGGCCAAATTTGCTGGCATTATAGGCCGCACCGGCTTTGAAGAAATTGGTACCCGCCAGGCTGGCGATTGTAATGATATAACCAGAACTTTTTTTAAGATCCTCAACACAGCATTTTACACTGTTGAAGACTCCGGTCAGATTGATGTCTATGGTGTCATGCCAGGCTCGCTCACTCAGCTGATCGATTGGATCAAAATAGCCAACACCGGCATTGGCTATTAAAACATCAATACTTCCCCATGTGTCGATAATTTCATTCTTGGCCAGAATCATGTCTTCCATGGATACAACATTGGCAACCCTGGTCAATAAATTGACTTTATACTTTTCAGGTATTTCATTAAGTGCTTTATTTATGCTTTCATCGGAAGTACCTGTAATCATTACGTGCATGCCGTTCTCCAGCATGGATATTGCAATCGCTAATCCTATCCCTTTTGTCCCGCCGGTTACCAAGGCTGTTTTGTTATTTAGTATCATGAGTTTGTAGCTTGAATTATTTGAACTTAATTTGTCGAAAATTTATAAACATATGAGGTTATTACTCACTTTATTAACAGTTGTCGGGCTGCTTGGTTGTGGCGGTGGTGAATGCAGATTTGTTTATATAGCTCCCAATGTGCAGGATCAAAATGTTTTGCAGAACAATACCAATGCTATTGAGAATTATCTGGATCAAAATGGATTGATAGCTAATAAAACAGCTACAGGACTCTACTATATCATAGAAACAGAAGGCGATATGAAAAAGCCAGATCTTTGTGATAATGTATTTATCTCTTACAGCGGCTATTTTTTCAATGGTGATGTTTTTGACAGCTCACCAGGCGTCAGTTTTCCATTGACTAACCTGATTCCGGCCTGGCAGGAAGGCATACCTTTATTCGGGAAAGGTGGCAAGGGAACCTTGATCACGCCATCTTACCTGGCGTATGGATCACAGGGTGCCGGTAATGTCATTCCTCCCAATACAGTTTTGTTGTTCGATATTGAGTTGCTAGACTTCTGATAAGCAGAGACTTGAAATACAGACCAGCGGCATTATTGCGTAACGGGCATTTCAATACGATTTATCCGGTTTTGTTTCGAGGGCAGAATGTTCCTGCATACGAACGCGTACGCTATGAGACCCCGGATGAAGATTTTTTTGATGTTGATTTTCAAAAGGCCGGAAATAAACGGATAGCGATTATTTGCCATGGGCTTGAAGGGTCCAGCAGGTCTAAATATGTTATTGGTACCTCAACACTGCTCCATCAAAACGCCTGGGATGTGGCGGCTATAAATCATAGGTCCTGCAGTGGTGAAATCAATCGTACCCAAAGAATGTATCACAGCGGGGCAACCTGGGACCTTGATTTTTTGATAGACATGCTCCTGCCACATTACGAGGAGATCAGCCTGGTTGGGTTTAGTCTTGGAGGCAATATGGTTCTCAAGTACAGCGGGGAACAATCCAATAATCTTGATGAAAAGATTCGCTCTATAGTGGCAGTATCTGTTCCTATGGATCTTAGGGCCGGGAGTATACAGATTGGCAGGCGGTCCAATTATATCTATGAGAAAAAGTTTTTGATCACCTTGCTCAAAAAGATGAAAATCAAAGCCAGGCAGTTCCCTGAGCTTATTGATGAATATAGTATACCATCATGTCGTTCAATGTATGATTTTGATGAACGTTATACAGCACCATTGCATGGCTTCGTGAATGCCGACGACTATTACGCCAAATCCAGCAGCAAGTTTTTTGTAGAATTTATTCAAAGGCCAGCTCTGATCATAAATGCTTTAGATGATCCTTTCTTACCGGAGGAGTGTTATCCAGAATCAATTGTTGCCCAAAACCCGTATTGTAGTTTGGAAATACCAAAATATGGAGGGCATGTAGGCTTTGTAGAATGGAGGCAAAAGTATTATTGGGAGGAAAAGAGGATCCTCGCATTCCTTTCAGAGCATTCCCGGCTTCAGGCTTTTTGAAAAAGGCAGAATATAAAATTCTGTCTGCCACCTGACGGGGTAATGTGGTCCACCATCAGGGTTTTTAAATGTTGGAATTTCGAAAACCGCTCGGCCAGGCTGGATTCTGAATACTGACTTATTTCAATTCCACTGCATTTCGTGGGCCCGTCTGTTGAAAAAGTACCCACGAGAAGATGGCCTCCATGATTTATACTTTCATAAGCCGTGTTTGCATAGTGCCTGATTTCATTTTCGTCAGTCAGGAAATGAAAAGCGGCCCTGTCATGCCAAAAATCATAGTGCGTATCGGGACTGAATTCAGCAGCATCAGCCTCAATCCAATTAATCATATTAGCATTGTCTCCAAGGCGCTTTCTTGCACGCATAATGGCCTTGCCAGAAATATCAAGTACAGACACATGTACATATCCTTTCTCGATTAAGTTATCCACCAGGAAACTATCACCTCCTCCAATATCAATGGTTTTAGCGTCTTTAGCAATGTCCAGCTCATTCATAAATTCCAAAGAAGTCAATGGGCTGGGCTGATACCAGCTTAGCTCATTTAAGCTTTTGGTTTGGTAGATTTTTTCCCAATGCTCTTTTCTGTTGAAGTCCGTCATGCTTATATCAATTGTGGCAGTCATTTTTTGATAAATTTCATCTGTCCATTATGATTGGACTTGTCTTTACATACATGAAACCATTTACAATGCTTATTGTTTGGCTGGTTCCCAAAGAAGGGTTCGGGTTTCATGAGCCAGTCGTCATCCCTTTTCGCAAATTCTTTCTTTGTTATCTCTCGAACCTCTTCTCCTTTAAAATCAATGGAATTAATTGAATCCCTAATGACCTGACCGGTGAAATACTGTTTGACTCTCTTGGCACATCCCTTCGATAAGCGTATGTTGCTTGCTTTGCTGCCTACCAGGTCCTTATGAGCTACGATCTGAGTTTTTGGAACATTTGCTTTGCGGGCAATATCAACGAGTCGGCTCAGGCCGGCATACTGATCGAGATTAATTTCTGAGCTACCGGTATCAAAATAGACGGTATCATATTCTATAATTACCAATGTATCCTGTTTGAAATAAAGATTGAAGGAGATACTCAAAAGATACAAGTTCCATAGTATAAACCTGGTCATGCGTTGGCGTCGTATTTATTTAAATGCTGAATGAATCTGTAAGTAGTATCATCTTCATTGAACGGAACAAGCGCTTCATTTATTTAACCAGTCGCGTCTCAGGATGCATATTATACCATGCAAACCAGAATATATTATGTGCAGATAAGCGCTTTAAAGTGGAGCCATTATCAGACCTTAGTTGACTTTCCTCTACAATCCATACGTGCCCTTCTGAATCCCTGAGCTCTCCATTTTTATAATAATTGAAGTGATGAGCACCGGCATCATAAGCGCGTACAGAACCGCTCTCATCGCAAAGAAATAAAGTACCAAAACTACCTTTAGTATACATGAATAATTTTTTCCTACTCATATATTCCTTAGATACGGCAAGCGGATTGTCTTTAAACCTGTCATCGCGCACTACAACAACTTCATCTTTGTTTTTCAATCTGTTGTCAAGTTTAAGTACAGGAAACATCAATTGATCCGTTGAGAAATAATCTTTATAGGCAGCTCCTTCCGAATAATCTCTGGCATAACCGGTATCAGTGGATAGCACTTTAGATTTGGGATGTTTTTTTTTCCAGCTAGCCCAATTGGTTGTTACCACGGGCAGTGATTCCAATTGAATACCCTTACCGACAAGTGGTCCTATGACGGGTCTTCCTTCAATCGAATTCCACAAGGACTGAGTCTCTTGATCATACATAAGTTTGTTCGACCGGTATAAAAAACCACTTGTCCCCAGATCATAATTTTTATTTTCAAGATCAGCACGATATACCATAACTGTTCCGCATAAGGTACAGTACACACAGGCTATATTTTGACCATTGATAGAGTCAGTAAGGAATTCATGCCAGGCAAGTATCCTTTTAGGATAAGCAAAAGCTTGGCCATCAATATATAAGCCAAATATGATGTCTGTATCTGACAGGTATTGCGCTTCATCGACAGGGAGCATGGCTGGATTTCTGAGCGGAGGAATGCCATCCTGTTCAACCCCTCCCCATAATACTTCATCAAGCTCAATGCTTGATTCTTGCTTCCTTCCTAGGAAATACTTTTTAAAGCGCGGGTCTATAAAACTGTAAATCTCGGCCTTGAAGTCGTAATAGTAATCTTCATTGGGAAAATTTTGTTTCCACAACCATTGCATGCCATCATAAAAACTTATTTTTTCAAGATTATACTTTTCAGAAAGTATATCCTTAATGCTTTTTTCCACGGAAGCATCATTGACCACCCTTAACAGTTCAAAAAGTGGTGCAGCAAAACCGTCTTCCCAGTATAGTCTGATTTCTTCAAGATTTTCGAGGGTTGCCCCTTCTTCATATATAAGGGATTTGAGACGCTCTAGCTTTTCATCCTGAACCGATTCTTTGGATGGAATAGACTCTGCTATTTCATCGCCTACATTGTTATAATGAGCGGTATCATTTCCATATTCATAGGGTAGTTGATAGGCCAGTTTTTGCTCAGCCCATACTCCATATTCCCTGACCTTATCCGAGTTTAAGATATTACCATACCTGTTTAAAAGTATGTGTGGGGAAATTTTATACAGGT
>RFSX01000071.1 GCA_009923745.1 Chitinophagia bacterium | reverse complement strand
ATCCAGAATATTCTGGATGGGTGTATCCTTTGGCGCTACGATGTCTATTCCATAATGCGTCTTTTCAGGATCAAATTCTTTGCTTATTTCTCCTTTGAGTGGGGTACAAAAATAATAATGTTCAAGGGACACGCCCTTAGAAATCATGCCTTTATTTGCATTTATATTTGAAATTATATTTCCATTCCGGCTTTCCGTTGATAAATTTTCAATGCGTGTGTCTGAAGGGTTAAGCAAGCTTTTGAAACCCTCAGTATAGGTGCGCTGGGCATTTATGTCTTTTTCGAGGCCCTCTATTTTCTCACTCAGCTCTATATAAATGGCGTTATTGGTAATCTCCGCATATCCCGGGACCAGGTATCTGAACGGGGTAAAGGCAATGAGGCAATATGTAAGTCCCATAATAAGCAGAATGGCCAGAACAATTCCGGTCAGAAGCCGAGATAAGGAAAAGCGTGTTGAACGGAGTTCTCGAAGTGTGTCATCATCAATGACAACCAGCCTGTAATGATCTGAAAGTTTGGATTTTTTCTGAGCTTTATTGTCTTGCCTATGGCTCATTTTTTGATTTCTCTTCTGCCCTTGAAAAAACAGGCATTCTTTTTGACAAAATCTTTAATAGTTTTGCGCTGGATTGTATAATAAATCATGCTCAAATCAGTTATTTACACTGAAATACCAATACTGAGACTGCAAAGCTAAAGTAAATTTAGCTGGCATGGTATATAAGCCCGGCAGCGAAACCCCGAATTTTAGATATTCCAGATTGAAAGCGTATACATATTTTTTAATATCATTTTGTTTTTTGACACTGGCACTTTCCTGTTCCACAACGCGGAAGAAGGAAGATGTTAAGGGTATTAAGAAGCTTTATCATAACACCACCGCAAAGTTTAACGGGTATTTCAATGCAGAAGAGTTGATAGACGAAACCATGCTCAAACTGCAGGAAATGCATGTAGACAATTACAATTCTATTCTAGATGTTTACGACTACATAGAAGTGGATAATCCCCAATCCATCAAGGAAGACATGGATAAAGCCATCGAAAAGGTTTCCGTTGTAGCTACAGTCCATGATGTCAGTAATTATGTGGATGACTGTTACCTCATCATAGGTAAAGCGCAATATATTAAGCAGGATTATATAGCTGCCGAGGAGACATTCCAGTATTTCGAGGAAATGTTCGATCCTAAAAACCCATACGGACGGGCGTATAACAGTTCTTCCAGGAACAGCACGTCGGGAAGGAAGTCTAAGAAGGAAATAAAGCAGGAGCGCAAGGAGAAAGAGAACGAAAGGGAAGAGAAGAAGAAGGCGCGCGATGACGAACGCAAGGATAAAGAAAAGCAGAAGAAAGAAGAAACAAAGCAAAGGGAGCGGGATAAGAAGGATCGGCGTAAGGCAGCCAGTAAAGGACGTTCTTCAAGTTCTAAGAAGCGCCTATCCAGGGAAGAGCGTGACAAATTAAGGCAGGAAGAGGCACAGAAAGATGAGATGAAAAATGTGATGTCAGAGGCGGAGTCTAAAGTTTCAGATGCTGAAATCGAAGCACTTCAGCAAGCCAGAGAGACAATGCTCGAAGAACAAAAAGAAGAGGAAGCCCGCCGGGAAAAGCTTGAAAAGGAAAAAGAAGAGCAGAAGAAAAAGGAAGAAGAGAAATACAAGAATCAGGGTGAAGGCGCCATTTTCAAAAACAGGTCGGCCTACACCATGGGACTGTATTGGCTGGGCAGGACATATATAGAAACTGAACGATTCAGTTCGGCGGACTTTATCTTCAGGGAACTCGAGAAAACACCGGGCCTGAAGGATGAGCTCGCAAATATGATCCCTGCTGCCAAGGCCCATATGTGTCTCAAGACTAAAGAATATGGCAATGCTCTTGAGTATCTCGAAGAAGCCATAGATAAAGAGAAAGACAGAAACAAGCGTGCGCGATATGCATTTATTATGGCCCAGATATATGAGAGGGTAAATGCAAATCCACGCGCCTATGATTCATACAAGCGGGCAAAAAAATTCAGTACCGACTACGAGCTTGATTTCAATGCTATACTGAACGAGACTAAGCTGGCGTATACCGAAGGTTCTTCGTCTCGAAAAAAAACACTCAACAAGCTGAATAACATACTGGCGGAGAGAAAGAATCAACCCTACCAGGATCAAATTTATTTTACCCTTGCCCAAATCAAACTGGATGAAGGCGATATCGAAGGAGCGATAGCAGATTTTGAAATGGCCATTGGCTCCTCTGGGAATAATAAAAATGTAACTCTGGAGGCTTATTACCGATTAGCTGAACTGCTCTTTGAAAATGGCTTTTATACTGAAGCGAAGACCAATTACGAGGAAGCCCTTAAGATTATGAGCAAGAATGACGACCGCTACAGATCTGTAGAGCGGCTTTCAGAAAACCTGAACGATATAGCCGAAAATATTAATACGGTCGAGTTGCAGGACAGCCTTCTTGAACTAAGCAAATTGTCCGAGGCAGACCTCAGGGATGTAGCCAAGAGTATTGTGGAAGAACGCAAAGCATCTGGCGAGACTGTTGATCCTGATAAGACGGATGACCTGAGGAAAAGCAATATTATCAGTTCCAACAGACAGCTAGGTGCGGGCAGAAGTAACTTTTTTGCTTACAACCCGGTAGCCCTTAACCAGGGTAAGCTTGAGTTTGCCAGAATCTGGGGAGACAGAGTACTTGAGGATAACTGGAGGCGATCGCTTCGATCAAATGCAGGGCTGACAGCTGAAGATATTGTGGGTGAATTGGATGTTCAAGAAGAAGAAGTTGTTACCGAAGAAGAGTTGAGAGAGGTGCTAAAAGATATTCCAAGAAATCCAACTCAGATTGCTTCGGCGGAAAAGCGCATCCAAAATGCCTTGTTCCAATTGGGTGTCTTATTCAGGGAGCGTATACGCAATTATGAAAAGTCTATAGAGGTTTTGGAACGTCTGACCAATGAGTATCCTGATTATGAGCGCAGGGATGAAGCATTGTTCTATTTATATCTTTCCTACCTGGAATTAGATAATGATGCCAAGGCAAATTCAATGCTGGCTGAATTAAGACGTAATTATCCCGAATCAAAATTTACCAAACTTGCCACAGATCCTACCTATGCACAGGCATTAAAGGATAAGGAAGACTCTATAGAGAAATACTATGATAAGACCTATACAGCCTTTGAGGATGGTGAACATGAGACGGTCTTGTCGCTTATTGGTGAAAAAGATAAGTTGTATGGCAGGAATAAAACCTACAATGCGAAGTTTGATTTATTGAAAGCAATCAGTACAGGCAAGGTACAGGGTAAACAAGCGTATATCGATGGTTTGCAGCAGGTGATAAGGTCGTACCCTAATTCCCCTGAGGAAACAAGAGCCCGCGAGATCTTGAGATTCTTAAAAGGAGACCAGGAAGCATTCGATCAAATCATTTATGAAGAAGCCTTGGAAGCTTTTGAGATTGCCCCTGAAAAGCAACACTATGTATTTGTGGTTACCTATGATATGGACCAACGTACATTTGATAATACAAAAGTTGAAATCCTCAACTATAACAAGAAATTTCATCGATTCGATAACCTTAAGATCAGCAACATATACCTCAACCAGCAAAATAAGGCGCGAATCATTCTGATCCGGTCATTTGAAAACCAGGAAAAGGCGATGAAGTATTACGAAGGGGTACAGAAGAATAAAGAGCTTTTTATTAGAGACCCTCAGCTGGGCTATGACATTTTTCCTGTCACGCAGAAAAACTACAGGGAAGTTATCAAGCAAAAGGGAATTACAAACTACCGCGCATTTTTCCTGCAAACATACCTTAGCGATAAAGAAAACTAATCGTTCAGTTTATTATCTTTTAGCAGTTCATCGATATCAGGACATACAAGGTAGCGACGATCAAGTTCGACATATGTTTCTTTGAGTTTGTCTTCCAGCCATTTTGAGAAGTACTCGCTCTTTTTACTTTCCTTGGCAAAATTCAGAATCTTTGTGTAGTCCTGTTCAAGGCTTGCCTTGTGAGGTTTTGTTTTTGATTCAAGCTTTATCAGTCTATAGTATGTCTCACCCGTCGGCAGTGGATATTCAAGAGCTTCAGTTATATCGCCAACTTCGAGTTCTTCAATAGCAAAATATATATCGGATGGCAGCTCTGCGGTTTCGAAGCTCGTTTTTCCGGTATTGGGATTCTGCATCCTTCCATTATTATGATAGGAAGGCACCTCATCGTTAGAATGTTGTTTGACAGCTTCTTCAAAGCTCAGCTTGCCGCCTTCAATATCTGATTTGATGCTGTCCAGCTTTATACGGGCCAGCTCACGATCAGAATCTGTAATATTCGGTTTTACCAGGATATGCTTGACGTGAATATTATTTCCACGTCTTTCAATCATTTTTATGATGTGGAAACCATGCATGGATTCTACAGGATCCGAAAGTTCACCGACCTCAAGGGAGAATGCCGCAGACTCAAATTCTTGAACATAGACGCCACGTTTAGCAAAGCCTAAATCTCCGCCGCGCGAACCTGAACCCGGGTCATCTGAATAGATTTTGGCGAGGTCTTCGAACGCCTCTCCTCCTTCAAGGATGCGTTTCCTGATGTCAATTATTTGCTGAAGGGCTTTACTTCTTTCTTCGCTGTTGACTTCTGGCGCCAAGACTATTTCAGAGAGTTCAACTTCAGCATTTAGATAAGGAATACTGTCGGTTGGAATGGAGTTGAAAAAATCTTTTACTTCCTTTGGAGTTATATCGACTTCATTGATGACCTGGTTTTGCATCTGTTGAGCCAGCATTTGTTGTCTCAGGTCTTCTCTGAGGTTATCTCTCATTTCGGAGATTGTCATGCCATAATATTCTTCAAAAAAAGATTCGTCACCATTCATTTGTCTTAGGACATTCTCGATTCTCAATTCAAGATTGGATTCGAGTTGACTTTCTGAGACTTCAACGCTATCCAGTTTGGCCTGGTGCACTATCAACTTTTGAGCAATCAAGGACTGCATGATTTCACATTTAAGTTCTTCCCCGACGGCTGCCATTCTTTGGGCCTGGTATGCATACTGGTCTTCCACATCTGACAAAAGTATGGTTTCAGTACCTACGCGGGCGATAACTTTATCTATGAGCAAAGCCTGTTGGCTGTAAAGCCCAGCTGAGGCTGAAAGCAAAACAAGCAGTATGAGGCTTGTGAGTTTAATTGTTTTTATTGCCATAAATCTTGATCTCTTTACTTTGAATTTTTTCATTGAAAAGTTCACTTTTATGTGATTTTAACAATGCTTTTATCCTGTCCTGGAGTATGCGCAGTTTAATCCTTTCCTTGACAAACTCCATCGGGGGCAGATCATTCTGGTCAATTATCTCAAGTACTTTAAGATAAAAGTGCTGATCATTTTGTTCAAGTGCATATTCTCCGGGGCGGTTTAACGATATTTTAGCAAATAGACTTTCGGGGCTTATCGACCTCAAATCAGAAATATATTGCCATTCCTGCGGGTCAAGAAAAGCAAGCCCCTGACTTTTTTCAACATAAATTTTCAAGGCAGGCAGGTCTTCGGTTGTCCACAGGTTTTTCAATGTGCTGGTATCTCGTACAGAGTCCAGCCTTATGAGAAGCAACCGGACTATGGGCTCCGAAAGTTTGAAGTCCTCAGAGTGCTTCAAGTAAAATGTGTCAATCGCTTCTTGTGCTACGACGGTATCAAGTAAATTCTTTACAATTCTGTTCTCCAGTTCAGAAATGTAAAGGGATCGCTCGTAGTCTTGTATCAGTTTTTGTATCCTTTTTTTATCCTTGAGCTTTTTTTGTGCTTCTTCAAATAGGATGAGGTCGATAAGCCACTCATCAATGAACCTGGTTGCCGCTATTTGCGAATCGATGGGATTATTGAAATTGCCAATTCCGGAAACGATTTCCTGGATGTACAGCTTTTTGCCATATGCTTCAGCAACAAGGTTCGGATCTTTGCTTTTATCCAGCAGGCCATTGCATGACATGCCAAGGATTGAAACCGATATAAGGAATAGGCATTTATTCAAATCAATTCTCTTTGATGATGCTGTTTAACACATCTTTCCTGCTTTTGACAGGATATGACTTGGCCAGTGATTTCACCCATTTTTCTTCAAGAAAATCCTGGTAGTCAGCTATCACATAGCCGCGTGCTTCGTCAAGGGTTTTTTCCTGAGGAGGCACCATGTCCTTGAATGCAAGAAAGCTTGGGGGAGCAGGTTTGTTTTTCAAGTTTGACACGCCGAATTTTTCAAGTTTCATTTCCTTGATCAGATCGGATGACTTTTCGAGTATCAATTCTTCAAACTGAAAACCTACCTGGTCATGTTTTCCATATTTCTCAACTATTCTGTCATGTTCTTTCTTCTGTGCATAGCTGTAGACTGAAATAGCTGCAACCTCATCACCCTGAACAGTATACCTATACACAGCAACCCGCTCGGGCCACATATATTTTTTGTCTGTGCTTTCAAAGAATTTTCGCAATCCGGCAGTATCCTGAGAGGCCTTATCCCATACTTCCTGCTTTGTAATTTCAAACAGTAAAATGCCTTCTCGGTATTCTCGCATCAAAGCCCTGAAATCATGATATTTCTCTTCAAGGTGTGCTTCCTCATAGGCCAGGATTTTTTCATTTATGTATTGATTGTAAATTGAGGTGCAGGATTCCTCAAGGTCCACACTCTTGCTGAATTTAAGTCTTTCCCGAACATTGGATTTGCAGTATGCCGTAAAGTCTGACAATAGAGTCTTTTTGCCTGCCAGTTCATAAAGTACAAGGGCTGTATCCAGCTCAGGAATCTGCCATTTATAACTGTAGAACTGCTGGTCGAGGCTATCTATCAATGTTTGAAGCGCGGTCATGTTTTCATTGAAGCCTGCTTCACGTTTTACATCGTCAATCATCTTTTGTTCTGCAATTCTAAACCGGTCATTATTGTTGATTTTGGCCTGAATCCTTTTTCTTAACCGTTCCTTGTCAGATGTGTCTCTTTTTGAAATTCTTTTGATGATGTGAAATCCAAGATCGGTTTCTACGGCTTGAGAGTAGGCTCCGTCCTCACTCAGTGAAAAGGCCATGTCTTCAAAGTTTTTTTCGTACTGATTGATTTTAAAATAACCTACATACCCGCCATTGGACTTTGATTTCAGGTCCTCGGAAAATTTGGCTGCCATATTTTCGAAGTTTCTTCCTTCTTCAAGCAGACCATATACAGAGTCAATTAATATCCTGGCCTGAGTACGTGTTCTTCCTGATTTGCGCACCAGAATATGGGCAATTTCCATCTCGCCACGTGCTGCTCTGTGACTTGTTGTACGAACAATGTGCCATCCCATTTTAGAACGGACAGGTTCTGATATGTCTCCATGTTCCATGTTGTACATGGCGTTTTCAAAATTGTAAAATCCATCGGGCAGTGGAGAGGTGTAGTATCCCAGCTTGCCGCCTTTCGGAGCAGAGAGTTTGTCTTCAGAGAGGGTCTTGGCCATTTCGCTGAAACCTTCTCCGTTATTTTCCATGAGTTTGCTGTAGATGTTATCGATTTTGTCTTTGGCTGCTTTCTTTTTGGCGTCGGAAGATTTTTCTTCTGCAGCAACAAAAATGTGTTCTACTTCTATGTCGCTTTGCATTCTTTCAATTACCTCTTCTACGAGTTTGTCAGCGATCTCTTTGTCTTTGAGGTAGGATTTGGCCAGCTGTTTTCTATAGCCGGCAAGTTCGTCTTGCAGACTCTGCACGGTATCCAGTCCAATTTCACGTGCGCGCCTTACCTTAAGCTTGAACTTTTTATAAAGGTCCAGGTATTCCTCGATACTCGCTTTGGAATAATCCGCTTCATCCGAGTTATTCTTTTCATATATATACTTGAATTCAGATAGCCTTATT
>RFSX01000008.1 GCA_009923745.1 Chitinophagia bacterium | reverse complement strand
ATAGCGGATTTGGGTATTCTCCATTATCAAGGATTTTGGGGTACTAAGATATTAAATGAAAATGGGAATACCTTACAAGTTCGCGGCTTGTGTAAAGCTTGATGATTTAATGATGTAGTCCAGTTGCATCATCATGTTTCTCTTTTCAGAGCCAGGTGCTAGGACAAAGACATCCGCATAAATAAGCTCATTTTTTTCCTCATCCACAATGAGATAAGTAATGAAGGGTCCCCCGGCAAAGCTATTGGTCATTTCCCAGACACCCCTGAATTCTTTCGCATATCGGCCATCGATATCGAGCGTATATTCATACACAGGCAGGTCATCATTATTCACGACCATATTATCACCTTCTTCATCGGCTGTCACATAGCTAGCACCGAATTCATTCCTGAGCCGTATAGCATTATCCATACTCAATTGACCGGCATCCCGGTAAGGGACTTTTCTGAAGACGAGATTCATAATGGCTTCAGGTGTATCTTTTCTCAACCACAATAAGTTTTCCTGATTGCGCTCGAGGGCCACCTGGTATTCTCCGGGTACATCTATGTCAAGCCCGTATAACTGGTTGACTTTCGTGCTCAGCCCGTTGTTTATGCGATCAACATAGATAGAAGATTTCAATTGCTTTTCATCATGCTCGTTAACGCGTCGCGCAATAGCAGGAAAATGTTTTTTTATGGATTCAGCCAGCTCATCATGACTTGAACTAAAGAGGTAGAACAAAACCTGGTTACGTGCCCATTTATCTTTACCTACCGAAGAGCTGAGTTCTGATCCGTTTTTAGCCCGATAAAATTTTTCATCACCAAGATCCTTCTTGACCATTTTTGTAGTTGGTGATTCTTCGTCATTGAGGTTGGCAAGAATCACATAGCTGCGAAGTTCTTTTCTCAGAGGTTGTGCCTCTAAATCCTGAACCGTAAAATGACGCAAATCAAACAATGGTTCTGGCGTAGGCAAGATAGGGTAGGCAGATTGGAAATAAAACCTGAAGGTATCACCGACCATTCCTTCCCAAAGGCTTTCATCAGAAATAACAACGATTTCATTCATTTTTCCCAGCGCTACCCCCTTTGCTTCCAGTTGTCGTGTGATGTCATTGTTACACGACAACAATAAGCAGGATGTCAATAGGAGAAAGAAAAATGATATTCTTGATGTTTCTGTCATAGCGTGACCAAAGTTATAAATATTATACGGCATCTGATTGTATCAATTATCCGTCTCCAAATAGATGCATCACAAGCTATCTTTGGTGCAAACGGCATCAATAACCAAACCCATCTTCAAAGGCACTCAAATGTGCGGGAACACCTTCCTTCATCCAGATCGGCATCTCCTTATCCATCAGGTAGTGGTCAAAAAACTGTTCAAGTCGCTTATTGAAATCCAGTCTGTTTTCCCTTTTCAATGGCCAGTGCGGCTCATTGTTATAATTGAGCATCCAGCATTGCTTGCCCAACCTCCTCAAGGCTACAAAATATTCAATACCCTGATACCATGGCACATGGCCGTCATTGTCATTGTGTAGAATGAGTACAGGGGTTTCTACCTTATCCATTCTGAACAGGGGTGAATTTTCAAGATATAATTCCGGACTATCCCAAAGGGTGGCACCAAGGCGGCTCTGCGTGTGTTCGTATTGAAACATACGACTTCGACCGGTCTCCCAACGTATACCTCCATAAGCACTCGTCATATTAACCACGGGTGCTCCAGACTCGGCACACGCAAATTTATTGGTACGTGTGAGGAGGTCAGCAATCTGGTATCCTCCCCAACTGTGTCCCTGAAGACCAATCTTTTCTTCATCAACAAATCCTTCTTGGATCAAGGCATCGACACCTGACATCACGGCATCGTAACAGCTTTGTCCGGGATATCCGACCTTGTAGCGGACATCAGGGTTGAAGATGACATATCCTTTATTGGCCCAATAGGAATAATTGATCGTGGACCTGCCTGGATATGGCGCACGATGGTTGTGTAATCTGGAAGAACTGCGCTCGTAAAAATTAATTATGACAGGGTATTTTTTTGATGGATCAAAGTTTGGCGGTTTGACCAGCAGTCCATCGGTTTCTACTCCTTCATAATCTGTCCATTCAAACAATTCAATGCTGCCCCAGGCATAGCCTTTCTGTTGCGGATTTGCATCCGATACTGTTCTTTGGTTTTCAAATTGGAGATTGCTGAGAATCAAATCCGGAAAGCGTTTGAAGGACTCTTTTGTAAAAACAAGGGTATTCGAATCCTTCGCTTTTTGGATAGAACTCCTGTAATTGTAAGCAGCTTTTTCCACTACGGATATCCCTCCATCAACTAGGTCCAGGTAGGCGTAGCCTGAGGATTTGTCCCTCTCATCAAATATCCTGACCAGTAGGCTTGTATCTGAAGGATAATGTCTGATATCCCGGTCGATGCTGATGTGATTGTAGCTGATTTTTTCCTCTCTTCCCTGGGTCAGCCTCTGTTTGTCTCCGCTTTGGGGATCCAGTTTCCAGATGTCATAATCATCATAGATAAGCATGGCCTCGTCATCTTCAATCCATCCAAGAAAGCCTGAATTGTAGGGGGGCATGGGACGATCATTGAGCTCGTCGTAAAAAGCATTTTTAGTCAGCCTGTTCAGCTTGTCATCAGCTATAGAGTAGCTGTACCAGGAAGTGTCAGGCCGGTTGTACCAATAAACATAGTTTTCAGAAGGAGACATTCTTGGGCGCCCTTCAACCTTTTCCGCAATCATCTTTCTCTCTCCTGTCTTAAGGTTTGTAAGGAAGATGTCTCTGAACGCATAGCCAACCCACGATACAAAACGTTCATACTTTTTCTGGTCGTAAGTGACTATGTAATCTGAAGTATATTCTTCATCAAAAAGTCCCTGCGTGTTTTCAGGACTTGTTAATTGCATGAAATTGTTTTTTTCAAAATCATACAATACCATATAGGAACGCTCCTGTTCTCTTTTGGATGCTACTTTTTGTTGTGTATATAGAAGTTCATCTTTCCAGTTCCAGACCTCAACTTTGGCTCTATCAGAATCAGCCAAGCTGGTATCGATCTCAGGCAACAGTTTATGGATGGGTATGTAGAGTCGGTTTGAATTTTTTGAAAACCAGGGACCCGTGTAGGGACTTATTCTCCAGCCTTCCCCCAACCATTCAGAGTTGGATTCAGCCAATGTTTTGAGTTTCTTTTTTTGAGTTTCCCAAAGAGAAAGCCTGACGGGGGCATACGATTTTTCAGTGCTATCTGCAGAATAGCTTAAGGCCATCTTATTGCCTCCTTCATCAAAAGCCATATAATGAAATTCCTCATGATCAAGCAGGATCGTGTCAAGGCTTCCGTTTAGAACATCGGCTAAAAGGACCTGACTGTGATTGACACTGTCCGTACCGGTAGATCTGAATCCCAGTATTCCATTTTTATTGGACCACTCATAATCTAATACATAATGGTATACATCTAACGATTGTCTGTTCATATTATATACGATCATATCGTAGCCATTCTTTTTTCCTTGTTTCTTGACAGCTGTACTGTCCTTTTGGGTGTCCATCAGTACAGCCAGTAAACCGCCTTGCTCTTCAGGCATTTTGAATGATTTCAATGGAGCGAGCTTATCGTACGTGGTTTTTTCAAGATGATATATTCCCAGGGTGTCTGCTGGCATATCTTCTTTTTTTATATCTGCCGCCTTCAATGAGTCCAATATGACTTGTGGAGGAGTTATTTTGAAAGCTAGGGTTATAGACCCGAAATCAAATTCTGCTTCACTGGCTCTTTCAAAGCTGGTTTTTTCTCCGGTTTCTGTATTTACAAGAATGAGTGTCGGGTCTCCTTTTCCGGGCACCAGTTCATAGCTAAGCCATTTTCCATCATTGCTGATATTTACATTTTCGATGGTATTCCATATGTTATAGGTTTCCAAAGTCATTTTTTTATCCTGACTTATGAGGTGATGACTGGCAATTGCAATGAGTATAAATGCAATGAGGATATGTTTCATGAGAAGGATTGTTTGTAATAATAAAATAGCCAATGAAAATAATTGTTTTTAAATGAAATCAATCAGCACATGATCTCGTTTGATTATGGTTGCTGTTAAAGCAGTTGCCAGAGGCAGAATAATTATATTTGAAGAATAATCTATATACATATCAATGACAATCAAGAGGTTTCTTATTCATTTATTGGCTATGGCTGGGGTCATTTTGATCGTTTTACTGGGTGTAATGTTGTGGTTGCGTATCTATACCAATCACGGTCAAAAACTCGAGTTGCCGGATTACAAGAATATCTCAGTCGAAGAAGCGCGCATCGATGCCAGGAAGAAATCCTTCGAATTGATTGTCAATGACTCGCTGTTTAGAGTCGGTACGCCCGGTGGCATTATTTTGAATCAAAACCCGGAAGCGGGTTCCAAAGTAAAGGAAAATCGCAAGGTCTATATCGATATTTCAAGGTATAATGCGACGCAAAACAGGCTGGGAGATCTGCCGTTTATGTATGGACGCGAGTACCAGAGTGTAAAGAGGTCTCTTTCGCACCTCGAGATCAATTCAGGAGTGAAATCCTATAGTTATGATGCTGGCGAACCGGATCATATCCTGGAGGTATGGTACCGCGGAAAACGTATTGATGGCAATGAAGGCAGGCAGGATGACGTCGAAATTGCAACTGGTGATAAACTGGAATTTGTATTGAGTAAAAAAGAGGGAGGGGAGGTTCCGGTTCCTAATCTTGTATGTGAGCGATTAGGTATTGCTCGATGGAAACTTCAAACCTCAAGGCTTAAGCTGGGAAGAATTGAGAAGAGGGGTATTGTGCCAGCCAACTTGGACTCAGCATATATCGTACAACAGATGCCTATATATACCGATAGCAGCAAAATAGCCATGGGCGAGGTCATTCATGTCCTTGTGCAAGGCGAATTGCCTGAAGATTGTCAATAAATACTGCAGGAAAAAGAAGTATTTCTATTTGCATTATTGACCAAAAAACACCTACTTTTGCATTCACTTTAAAAAGATCTTTAAAATGCAGGTGCTTAGGCAGTTTTCGATTCCCTTCAGGGGTTTGAGTGAAGGCAGTCACAAGTTTGAATTTGAGCTTAATAAAGCATTCTTATCAGTCTATGAAGAATCACCTTTGAAGGGTGCTGTTGTGAATGTCATTCTTGATTTAAATAAGAGAATGGATCACATGACGCTTGATTTTCAAGGTGAGGGTAAAATTCAGACTGAATGTGATAGGTGCACAGCTGATATCAAATTGCCTTTTTCATTCGAAAGCCAATTCATTGTGAAGTTTGATGAAGATGAGCGTGAAGAAGAGGAAGTAGTTTATATACATCCCGAAAGCCATCATCTTGAGATTGCTGATCTATTGCATGAGCAATTGATACTCGCGCTTCCAATGATTAAGACCTATGATTGTGAAGATGAAGATCCACAACCCTGCAATACTAAAGTTCTTGAAATACTGAATTCAGAAAGAAAAGTTGAATCTGGTAGTTCACTCGGTGAGGCGTTAAAAAATTTGAAAATTACTAAACAGAAATAAAATGGCACATCCAAAGAGTAGGATATCCAAGCAGAGAAAAAGGAAAAGAAGAACGCATAAGAAAGCGACAATTCCTCAAATAGCTGTTTGCAAGCAAACAGGTGAAGCCCATTTGTATCACCGTGCATACTGGCACGAAGGTGAGATGTATTACAAAGGGAAAGTCCTTATTGAAGCGGCTGAAACAGAGGAATAATCTTGTCCTGAAAATAAATATATTGACCCTTTGTATCCAGGTACAAAGGGTTTTTTAGTTTTATGCCAAAGCATCAGGTATGAATAAAAAAATATTAAACACAAGCGCAGCTCCTTCACCAGTAGGGCCCTACAATCAGGCTGTAAAAGCCGGAAATACATTGTATGTGTCTGGTCAGATAGCCATCAATCCGGCTTCAGGAGAAATTGTTTCAGGTACAATTGAGGACGAGACAAGACAGGTGATGGAAAATCTTAAGGCTATATTGTCAAATGCCGGGATGGGTTTCGAAAATATCGTAAAAGCGTCGGTATTTGTCAGTGATATGCATAACTATTTAAGAATCAATGCTGTTTATGCAGAGTTTTTTGATGAAGAGACGGCTCCGGCACGAGAGCTGGTTGAAGTAGCCAATCTACCTAAATTTGTAAATGTTGAGATTTCGGTGATAGCAGTAGAAAATTAATTTGAAATGAAGAAGCGCGTTTTATCGGCCATCCAGCCGACAGGAGATATGCATTATGGTAATTACTTTGGAGCAGTCCAGAATTGGGTTAAGCTGCAGGAAAAGTATGAATGTTTATATGGTGTCGTTGATTACCACGCCATGACAATGCCTTACAAGCCTAAGAAATTGAGAGAAAATACCTGGGAGTTGATCTTCAATCTGATCGCTCTTGGTGTTAAAGAGGAGAATCTGTTTATCCAGTCACTAATACCGGAACATACAGAGCTGTGCTGGATTTTCAATAACTATGCTGCCATGGGCAGGGTAGAAAATATGACCCAGTTCAAGGATAAGAGCCAGCAGAGCACAGCCAAATCTGAGGGCTTTATCTCAGTGGGCCTCTTTGACTATCCTGTCTTGCAGGCTGCTGATATACTTATCTACAAAGCTGACTATGTACCGGTTGGCGCCGATCAAAAGCAGCATCTTGAATTGACCCGAGAAATTGCACAACGATTTAACAACCAGGTAGGTACCGAGTACTTTGCATTACCAGAAATTCTTTTCACAGAAACACCCAAGATCAGGTCGACGGCTGACCCAAGCCGTAAAATGAGTAAGTCGGCAGGTGAAAAACACATCATCAGTGTTTTCGCAGATGAACAAGTTATTCGTAAGCGCATCCGATCTGCCGTAACCGATGCCGGTGATACACCCGAAGGAGAGATGAGTGATGGCGTCAAAAATCTTTTTGAGTTGCTTAAGGCCGCAGGAGATATGGATAGTCATGCCAGCTTGATGGAGGATTACGAAAATGGCCAGATGCAATACTCGGTATTGAAAGAGGCCGTGGCAGAGGCTCTTGTCAGTTTGAGTTTGGCTTTTACAGAAAAGAAAAAAGCTGTATTGGCAGAAAAGAAGGATGTCAAATACAGGATAAAACAGTCCAGCGGTAAAATCAGAAAACTCGCTCAGCAAACGGTCAGGGAAGTGAAAGACCTGTGTGGCCTCGTTAACGTTAAATTCTAAAGAAATAAAGCGTATGAAAATCCTGTGTATAGGGAGAAACTATGTAGAACATGCTGAAGAGTTGAATAATGAGGTGCCGAAAGAGCCCATCATTTTTATGAAGCCTTCGACAGCCATTTTGGAAGGAGCACAGCTAAGTATACCGGCATTCACCACGGATTTGCATTATGAACTGGAATTGGTCCTGAAGATTTCAAAAACAGGTTCACGAATACCTCTTGAAGAGGCAAGTGATTATTTTTCTGAAATCGGCTTGGGCATTGACTTTACGGCAAGGGATATTCAATCGCGATGCAAGGAAAAAGGATTGCCCTGGGAAAAAGCCAAAGCCTTTGATGGATCGGCAACGCTAAGTGGGTTCAAACCGATCAGAAATTATGACAAGGAAAGCATTCCTTTCAGTCTGAAGAAGAATGGTGCAACCGTTCAGGACAGCCATTCAGGCCTAATGATTTTCAAATTTGACTACCTCGTCCATTACTGTTCGCAGTACTTTAAATTGGAGGCAGGAGACCTTCTATTCACAGGTACGCCCAAGGGTGTAGGAAGGGTTCAGTCTGGAGATTTGCTGGAGGCTTACTTAGGTGAAGAATTATTAGATAAAGTCCATATTAATTAAGATTTTTGCGCAACATTTACTAAACCATATTATAAGTTACATTTCATGCCTTATTTATTTACATCTGAGTCGGTTTCGGAAGGTCATCCTGATAAGGTTTCAGACCAGATATCAGATGCCTTGGTTGATCATTTTTTAGCTTTTGATAAAAACTCGAAAGTAGCTTGTGAGACATTGGTCACCACAGGCCAGGTTATAGTTGCCGGAGAGGTAAAAACAAATACCTACCTTGATATTCCGGACATTGTCAGAGATGTCATTCGCAAAATTGGCTATACCAAGTCTGAGTATATGTTTGATGCAGACTCATGTGGTATACTATCAGCTGTACATGAGCAGTCTCCTGATATTAACCAGGGTGTGGAAAGAAAGGAGAAGAAAATGCAGGGCGCTGGTGACCAGGGTATGATGTTCGGTTATGCAACAAGGGAAACAGACAACTACATGCCTTTGGCGCTCGACCTATCTCATAAAATATTGTTGGAGCTCGCTGCAATCAGAAAGGCAGGAAAGCAAATGAAGTATTTAAGACCAGATGCCAAATCCCAGGTTACCATCAAGTATGATGACAACCACCAAGCACTGGCTATCGATTCAATAGTTGTGAGTACACAACATGATGATTTTGCTAAGGAGGCAAATATGCTTGCCCAAATTAAAAAAGACGTCAAGGAATTTGTGATTCCCAGAGTGGTTAAGAACTGTAAGGCATCAGTTAAAAAATTATTTAAAGGCAAAATAAAGTATCACGTCAATCCAACAGGAAAATTTGTGATTGGAGGTCCTCATGGTGATACCGGACTGACAGGCCGTAAGATTATTGTTGATACTTACGGAGGAAGAGGTGCACACGGTGGTGGTGCTTTCTCAGGAAAAGACCCTTCCAAAGTGGACCGCTCTGCAGCTTACGCTACAAGACATATTGCCAAGAATCTTGTTGCAGCAGGTGTATGTGATGAAGTTCTTGTTCAGGTGTCCTATGCTATTGGCGTTGCAGAACCCACCAATATATATGTAAATACATACGGTACGTCCAAGGTGGATATGTCAGATTCAAAGATTGCAGAAATCGTATACAAGGTTTTTGACATGAGACCGTATGCTATCGAACAAAGACTCAAACTTAGAAACCCGATATATTCCGATACGGCTGCTTACGGCCATATGGGTCGTGAACCGGAAATTAAGGAGGTAAGTTTCAAGAACGGAAGTGGTAAGACTATCAAGAAGAAAGTAGAAACATTTACCTGGGAAAAACTGGATTACGTCAACAAACTGAAGAAGGCTTTCAAACTATAAAGAGTCATCCCAAAAACCTTTTTCTGTTTTTTTGATTTAAGCTGTATGGCTTAAAAAAACCTGCTAAACATTATGGTGGACCAATTCAGAAACAGGCATATTGGACCAAGCCAGGAAGAGGCTTTGGAGATGCTAAAAGTTATAGGCGTTGACTCGATTGAAATGCTTATCCAAAAAACCATTCCCTCAGCTATCAGACTTCAAAAAGAACAGGACTTGCCTGAGCACTTGTCTGAGTATGCCTATTTGCGTGAGCTACAGGGTATCGCCTCAAAGAACAAGGTATATCGCTCTTATATCGGACAGGGTTACTATGGTACTGTGACACCTTCTGTGATTAAAAGAAATGTTTTTGAAAATCCCGGATGGTATACGCAATACACTCCTTACCAGGCCGAAATCGCCCAAGGGAGACTGGAAGCTCTCTTAAACTTCCAGACCATGGTAAGCGATTTGACAGGCATGCCTTTGGCAAATGCTTCCCTGCTTGATGAAGCTACGGCTGCTGCTGAGGCCATGATCATGGCTTTCAGTATAAAGAATAAAAGAAAAGTAGAGTCACCTCGATTCTTTGTTGATAATGGAGTATATAAGCAAAGTCTTGATGTCATCATCGGTAGAGCAGAGCCATTAGGTATAGAAGTCGTACAGGGAGACTGGCAGTCCTTTGAAACCGATGACAGTTTCTTTGGCGCATTGGTTCAATATCCTAATGCACAAGGTGCAGTGAATGAATATAAATCCTTTACCCAAGCTCTCCAGCAAAGGGATCAAATGCTTATTGTAGCAGCTGATATATTAAGTCTTGCTGTCCTGGAAGCTCCAGGTGAGTGGGGAGCAGATATTGTCGTCGGGTCAACACAGCGATTTGGTGTGCCTCTTGGCGCTGGAGGTCCTCATGCCGCCTATTTTGCTACTGCGGAAAAATACAAAAGACAGATTCCCGGGCGTATCATAGGAGTATCCAAAGACAGACATGGTAATTTTGCTTTGAGGATGGCTCTTCAAACACGTGAGCAACACATCAAGAGGGAAAAGGCAACGTCCAACATCTGTACGGCTCAAGCTCTATTGGCGGTCATGGCATCCATGTATGTCTGTTATCACGGACCTCAAGGTATAAAAGGCATTGCGCAGCAGGTGCATGAGAAGACCAAGGATTTATACCACTTTCTGAAAGGTCGGAAATTTACCGTTTTGAATAATTTCTTCTTTGACACCCTGAGTATCGAGATGGATGAGGCAGACATGCGTAAGCTGCGCGACAGGGCTGAAGAGAAAAAAATCAATTTCTTCTATAATGGTAATACCGTTTCTATCAGTCTGGATGAAACAGTTTTGGATTCAGATTACGAAGACATAAGGTATTGTTTTGAGTTCAGACCTGGTGACAACTACAGCAATGGCATAGAATCGGGTATTCCTTCGGCTTTGATACGAAAGACGCCATACCTGGAGCATCCGGTCTTTAATAAGTATCACACGGAGACAGAGATGATGCGTTATCTCAAGTCTCTTGAGAATAAAGACTTGTCACTGGTGCATTCGATGATAGCTTTGGGTTCTTGTACTATGAAGCTGAATGCTGCGACGGAGTTGATTCCGGTCAGCTGGCCAGAATTTGCCAATATGCATCCTTTTGCACCGCAAAACCAGATGGCTGGTTACAAACAGATTTTTGATGAGTTGAGTGCTTACCTTTCAGAGATTACAGGCTTTGCGGCATGTACACTACAGCCCAATTCCGGAGCACAAGGGGAGTATGCGGGCTTGATGATGATCCGTGCATACCACCTTGATAAAGGAGATACGCAGAGGGACATTGTTCTCATACCGTCATCTGCACACGGCACCAATCCGGCAAGCGCTGTCATGGCTGGTATGCAGGTTGTTGTTACTGCTTGCGATGACCAGGGGAATATATCTCTGGATGATTTGAGAGAAAAGATTGCTCTTCATAGAGACCGGTTGGCTGGTATCATGATTACCTACCCATCAACACATGGCGTCTTTGAGGAGGATGTGATCGAAATATGTGATTCGATTCATGAAGCAGGTGGCCTCGTGTACATGGATGGAGCCAATATGAATGCTCAGGTAGGCTTGACCAGTCCGGGAGCTATACATGCGGATTGTTGCCACCTTAATTTGCATAAGACTTTTGCCATTCCTCATGGTGGGGGAGGACCTGGTATGGGTCCAGTGTGTGTCAATGAAAAGTTAAAGCCGTTCCTTCCAGGTCATGTCTATGAAGAGAATAGCAGCACAGCCATACCCGCTATATCAGCAGCGGCTTTCGGCAGTGCCAGTATACTGTTGATTTCATATGCTTACATCCGCATGCTTGGAAAAGATGGCGTCCGAGAAGCAACTGAATATGCGATCCTTAATGCCAACTATATCAGGCAGAAACTATCAGGTGTCTATGATATCCTTTATACCAATCACAATGGATACAGTGCTCATGAGTTGATCGTGGATTTGCGCGCCTTCAAGGATCACGGTATATCTGCAGAAGATATTGCCAAGCGATTGATTGATTATGGTTTCCATGCGCCTACATTGAGTTTTCCGGTGCCAGGCACAGTGATGATTGAACCAACAGAAAGTGAGAGCAAGGAAGAACTGGATCGTTTTATTGAAGCTATGGTAAGTATCCGTGCCGAGATCCAGGAAGTCATGGATGGTGTTGTTGATGCTGAAGATAATGTACTTATCAACGCTCCGCATCCCGTTCAAGAAATTACAGATGACGAATGGACACACAGTTATAGTCGAAGAAAAGCTGCTTATCCTGTCGATTACCTGAAAACAGGTACCAAGTTCTGGCCACTGGTAGCGCGCGTGGATAATGCTTATGGGGATAGGAATTTGGTGTGTACCTGCCCTCCACTTAGTGCCTACGAAGAAGTAGAAGTAACAGATTAGAGCTTCTAATCTATTTTATATCTTTTTCTAGCTACTTTTTCCATTGATGAAAAAGTAGCTAGAAAATCTAGTCCAAAAGAAGGAGCTTTTGCAATCCCAAATTTCTTCAGCTCATTGAGACCTGCTTCCTACGCACTTCGCACCAATAGCCGCAACGATCTAAGTTCGCCGCGCTCTAGCTTTTGGACAGCAATACATAAGAGTAAGGCTTTATATTTGTAGCTTGGAACCAATATTTCAGATTGTCCGGGACTAATCCTTTGCTTAAGTGTCTAAAATTTAGTGCGTGGCGAAAGAATGCGTTGCGGTTTAGATTACGAAGTAATCGGAAAGCAGCATTCTTGAGTATATGTTTTGCGGGAAGGGATTAAGCACCTAATTTTAGACGGCATTTTTGGTTCTTTTGTTGCTGGACAAAAGAACTATAAAGAAAAGTGATAGAATATATTTACTCCTCTTTATCAATCCATCCCTCCAATCTATTCTCTAAAGAATAGTAAATGAGCTGATACTCATCACCAATCTTTGAGAAGCGGCGGGTAATCAGGAAGGCCCCATTTTTTTCCATAATCGTCTCGGTCATAATGCCGGCAAAATTATCGAATACCCGTTCAAAATTGCCGTCCTGACTGTCAAAGGGTTTATGCATTTGCCAGGTATCTTTTTGCCATTTGGAATCATCTGTTTTTTGGGCCAGTGGGAACACGATATGTTCCAGTTGGTACACAGAATCTATGTGAAACTGCTCATAGAAGGCAATAAAGTCTTCTGGAATTTCGACTATGTTTTCAGCAAAGGAAGTAGTGTCATTTTTTTCCTGTTTGCAGGAATGAAGGCTCATGCTGAAAAGAATAGGTGTTATGAGGTATTTCATTGTTTGGGTTCTGTTGGATTGAGATGCAAACTTAAGAAAGTATAAGCAGATAAATTTTGAACTAGGATTAATAGGATTTTTGGATGGTAGGATTATTGGCTAAGAAATATTAATGATTTCGGTTTTTATTATTTGGGTGATTAAGATTATAAACACGTTTATATTCAAGACTCCTTGAGCCGAAATTGATAAGTAATCCATATGGCAGATTACAGGCTTGGCAGTAATTCATTGCCTGAGCAAGGTGAACATCATCCAATTGAATTATGGCTTTCAGCTCAACGAGTATTTTATTTTCTACAAAAAAGTCAACTCGACGTGTCCCTATCTGAGTCTTCTTATAATAGATTTTCATTTCCAACTCTCGAACATGATCAATATTGTTGTCTTCCATTTCTATTGATAAAGCTCGTTGATAAATCACTTCTTGAAATCCATTTCCTAGTACAGAATGCACTTTTATTGCACATCCAATGACTTTAAAAGTCAGTTCATCTTTTAATTTTTTTACCAATTACTTTTATAAAGTATCGACCTATTAGAATCCATGTATAATATGAATTATAATACTACAGGTAAACTCAAATTTTGGAAGAATTAAAAATCCTAAAATCCTAAAATCCTAGAATCCTAGAATCCAAATAATCCTAATTCTGAGTTTAGTGAATTAACCTAACTTATTGAATTGATTAACTTTCCAGAATCGCATATACGAGATAATAGTCTTCAGTCCTATCACAGAAGATATCATAGTCCTGGGAGGTGTTGTTTTTCCTGACCCAACCTTTGAGTTCCAATTTGTGCTGGTAGTACTTGAAGGGATAGATGTGCATGTGACTTCTGAAGTCGAGCTGTCGTTTGCCGTAAGCTTTGTACATGGCTTCCTTACCACTCCAGAATAAGTGATAGGAAGCGAGCAGGTGATCAGCATCAATTGCTGCCAGTTCTTCAGGAGAAATATATTTATGATATATTCTGTTCAATTGCTCCGTTTCGAACTGGATGTCTATACCAACCAGTTTTTTGGAGAGGATGACAGCGGCCATATCATTCGAGTGGCTGAGTGATATGAAGTAAGGGCTATTGATCAGGAACGGCTTACCAAAGCTGTCTTTGTAGAGCTTATATTTTTGGTCTTTTATAAGTTCCTTGACCAGCAATCTTGAGCAAAGCCATTCCTGGCGACGATGATCAGGCATGGACTCAATGAAGGCATTTTGTTCGGGTGAGAGATCGAGCTGGCTGTGCATGTCGGCATCCTTTTCCGTCTTCTTCCAAACGGCTACTTCGGTTTGCTGATCTTCTAGTTTTTTGTGGAATATCAAAGGCATAAAAAATACTACATTTGTGCACAGATTGTAAAGATATGATTCTCACGGACCTACAGATACTTGAAGCTATTGAAAAAGGCGATATAGTCATTGAACCTTTCAAACGCATGGACCTGGGCACCAATTCCTATGATGTGCACCTGGGTAAATACTTGGCGGTTTATGCAGTTGAAGAGCTCGATGCACGAAAGCATAACCCGATCCGTGAGATCGAAATCCCGGAAGAAGGCTTCGTCCTTCAGCCGGGTACGCTATACCTGGGCGTAACTGCAGAATACACCGAGACACACACTTGTGTACCTTTTTTGGAAGGTAAGTCTAGTGTAGGTCGGCTGGGTATCGACATTCACGCTACTGCAGGCAAGGGCGATGTCGGATTTTGCAATACCTGGACCCTGGAGATCAGCTGCGTGCACCCCGTACGCGTTTATGCCGGCATGCCAATCGGTCAGCTCATCTATTTCCGCGTCGACGGCGATATCGAAAACTACTATAACAAAAAGGCTAATGCCAAGTACAACCAGCGTACGCAAAAGCCGGTGGAGAGTATGATGTGGAAAAATAGTTTTTAATATTTCTTTTCTTTACAGTGTATTAACAGAATCCCATTTGAGTCTAGATATTCTGATACCTGTATATGAGCCCCATGATGGCTGGGCTGAAGAACTGATCGTACAGTATAGGATCTTGCTGTCTCGTCTTCCAGAAAATATAGAACCGAAACTTATAGTTGTCAATGATGGCAGTAAAAAGCAGTTGGAAAGTGATGGGGAGTATATCAAATCTCTTTTACCTGATACGCAATGGATAAGCTATTCTGAAAATAGAGGTAAAGGCCATGCCTTGCGAACTGCAGCCTCAAACGCCAATGCGGATTATATCATGTACACAGACTATGATTTTCCATACACTTATGGTTCGATGGTCAATATGCTCAATACTTTGATGAAAGAGGGGACAGAAGCTGTTGTCGGTCACCGTGATGAAAGTTATTATTCTCATATCTCTCCACGGAGGAAAACAATCTCTCAGATATTAAAGATTGTCAATAAACTCATATTCCGCTTGCCAACCAATGATACACAATGTGGCTTGAAAGCTTTCCGGATCACTCAGCGAGAATTGTTATTAAAGACCAGCACAGATCGCTATCTCATTGATGTTGAATTTCTCAAGAAATTATCCCGCAGTAAAGCTCATGTAGCTGTTGTGCCTGTTAAATTAAGGGAAGGTGTGGTTCTGTCAAAAATCTCAAATCTGAGCCTGATGAAAGAAATGTTCAATTACTTGAGAATCCTAGTTTTTGGATAAGAGGCAGGTATGATGAAGAAGGGCAAACTCCCAGGATTGGTTTCAGTGCTTCACCTCATCTTATACTTCATTGTCTTTAAGACAGATAATTTTATCCCAATAAAATCATGTTTACCATTGATTTTGACGGGATAAAAAGCTACTCTAACTTCCTCTATTATACCGCCATACAGGATGAGTCCGGCTTTGATTATAATAGCATGGGCTATCCATTCAAAGAAAATATTCTCTTCGCTGATTGTACACCACTATTGGCTTTGCTTAGAGGCAAGAGTATTCTTCTTGCAGTTCAGAATCCAATACAGTTTCTGACAGCTAAGGAGCCACCTGCTTCAAAGGTGACCGAAAGTTTTTAGGATGTTTATAAGAAATGGAATACCAGGTTTGTAATGAATTTCAAAGATGCCAATTACTACATACTGAAATTCTAGTGATTTCTACTCGCTCAGGGCGTCCCAGTATTCTGCTGCCCTCCGTGTGTGCGGGATACAGATAGATCCTCCTACCAGGTTGGCAATTGAGAATACTTCGTAGACTTCCTCAGTGGTGACACCCAACTCATGCGCAGTTCCCAAATGATAAGCTATACAGTCATCACATCGCAAAACCATGGAAGCGACGAGGCCAAGCAGTTCTTTGGTTTTTTTATCCAGAGCACCATCCTGATAGGTCTGGTTATCCAGGCTGAAAAAGCGCTTGAGTACTTTATTATCCTGAGCCATGATGCGCTCATTCATTTTCTGTCTGTAGTTGTTGAATTCTTCTACTTTGGACATGTTCTTTTTTTGGGTAAATGTAATCATTATGGTGATGCATTCCCACCCCCTGGCCCCCTCTCAGAGGGGGCCAGGGGGTGGGTGGTGGTCCTTAATCAATTCCCAGCTTTCTCTTTCTGTAGATGGAGCGAATCATTTTGAAAGGGAGCAGGAAATTGCTTATAAAAGCGGCTGACCAGAATAGGATCATTTCGGTCCTGATGAAAACCGCCATTTGATTTTGTTGTTGTGGTGAAAGCTCATCCATAATAGTTCGGATGCCTACTTCATCAAAGAAACGCTGGAAGTCGTAAAAGCTGTCCATCAGGAAAAAGAAGATACCCACCGGTAAAAAAACAAATACCAGTTTGATCCACATCGAATAGGTGAGCCAGTGATGCTTGAGAAAGAAAAGGTAGCGCCCAAAAGTAATAGCGATAAAAATCAATAGAATATTATCCGTATAAAAAGGATAAGCCTCCCCTAGCATAAACCAGATAGGGCTCAGGATCAATGCCATTAATACGATGGTAAACAGGCACCATACCAATTCAAAAACGACTTTCTGTTTCATAGTTTATTCTATTGGTCTTTGGATTTTGCGATAAAGTGATCGCTGATAAAATAGCCATTCTCCAGAGGGATACACACGGCATCCTTCGAAATAGTTATAA
The DNA here is from genome assembly GCA_009923745.1 of Chitinophagia bacterium. GTDB lineage: Bacteria > Bacteroidota > Bacteroidia > Chitinophagales > Saprospiraceae > RFSX01. The sequence continues at coordinate 14,556 of RFSX01000008.1, read as the reverse complement.
GGCTATGATCCACAAACAAATTATCAGCCCTAATGTTCCACTCGATATCCCTGGAACCGGGATCAAGAATAATGTCTTTTTTTATCTGTATCCAATCTTGCAAGACCTCAATCCGCTTGATATCCCGATCCCTGTATTTTATATCCTGGAGGATTTCGTTTTTCTCGTTTCTCGTGATCAACTGAAAGAAAGGGACATTTGACTCTTCAGGCTGTATTTTATACCAAACACTGAATACCAAAGAATCTGATGTAAGGCTATCCAGGGAGGATTTGAATAATTGAAATTGACCATTGATTCTTATTGAACCCTTTGATAATAGTCCCTCATTATCTTCTTCTTTAAATGAATTATAATACAGGACTCCTGATCTTGATTCTGCTGGATTCTCAAGTATGTTTTGCCTGGATAATTTTTCTATAGAGGTGCCACGCACTAAGACTTCTTTCAGTTCTGCTATGGCATATGAACTTTGAATGAAATCTTGGTACAGACTTGTATCTTCTTTGGCGACAAGCACCAGTAAATCCCTGTCATCTTCCAAATCACTTAATAGTTCTTTCTCTATGTTGAATGAAGAGGCCACCTGTGCCTGCTTCAAAATGTTCGGCAATTCAGTACGTGACATATAGGCTCCTGTCAATGGTGTTGCAGTCTGAAACGAGTAGGGAATAGCCAGCATCTTTACAAACCAATTGTCGTAGACATTGAATTTTTCTGCGCCTTCAACGGGAACGGGTAATGGGAGGATAGCCTGAAAGTCTTCAGCTGAATAGCCATTATTACTTAGAGCATCCAAAAGCCTGGTGTCACTTTGCAATAGATTCGGTGCTGTATAAGGCTGGATATGATTGTTGAATGCCCGGGTGTAAGCGCCAGCATCAAGGATCCAGATTACAGAGACAAGAGCTATAAGACTGAACCTTATCGCAGCCGATTTGAGCAGCTTTGTTGAACGGTAAAATAGAATAGACAGAATGATAAACCATGGATAATAGAACGCCCAGGCGAAGCGGCCCAGCGAACGAAACTGCTTAAGAGGACTTAGCCAATCGAGGATGTTGCCACCAGTCAATAGTACATGTATGCCCATAGCAAACAACAAACAAAACAAACCTGCCAGAGTCGCTGATGTTAAGTTTTTTTCGAGCTGTATTTTTCTCTTTATGATTAATAAGCCCAATAATGGAGTCAAAAAAATCAGGGTGCCCAGATAGGTATATCCTTCATGATAACTGCTTCTCAATCCTGGCAGAAATGACAACAAATCGGGGAACCAACCGTAGAATGGCAGCATGTCAGACAACTCTGTTTTGTATTCCCATATTCCAAAAGGGTTAGCTGGCCTTAATGGATAAGGATCAATAAAACTATTGATGAGCATGAATGCAGCAATGGGCAATAAACCGCTGAGCAAAGTAGTGTATTGGATTTGCTTTTTAACAAGTATGTTGGATACAAACAATGCCAGAATAAATACAGAGGCCACCAACAGGAGGTATGGGTGGATAAAACCAGCCAGCAAAAGTATCAGGAAACACAGGCTAAAATATTTCCAGGATTGAAGGCCGTTCGAATTATACCTTATAAACAGATACCAGACAAAAGGAATCACAAAGGTGTAGGCCAGGGCATAATGTGAATTGAAACGAAATAATTGGGGACTTAAGGCAAGGCATATTGTTACAGTAATTATGGTCCACCATTGAGGCATGTCATAATGCTTCATAATGAGATGTAGACAGATGCCTGCCGGAACAAGACATAGAACAGGGAGAGCCTGGATAAAGAATAATTCTTTCCCGGCTATATCAAAGCCCAGGTAACGCAATGCTTGCATGATGAGAACCAGAGCCGGTTGTGCATCGGCATAAGCCGCCAGGTCTCCATAGGGGTATTGCATGCCCTCAAACCATAATCCTTTGCCGTGATTATATTGATAGGCAAAACTGAAGTAGTTCTTGAAGCCATCCCCGGAATGGTCAAGCTGAACCGAATTTAATTTAAACAGGATATCACCAAAAAGCCTGTAGCCAATGGCAATACTTGCCAGGCTGTAGGTGATGACTAGTTTGATGAGACGTATTAAAAATCCTGTATTCATAGCCCGCTTAAAAAAAGCTAAGCTATGAATACAATCGGTATTTTTTGCATTCCGGCCGCTTATCCGTCTACATTAAATAACAGGGTAATTTTCAAGTTGGCTCCGCTCGTACAAAACCTGTTGGTAAGATTTTCCCAGCTGCTGTTCTCAGAATGCCAGTAGTAGAATGGCTTATTTAGAGCATTCGGCAACACATTGTTTGTACTTGTAGGCGCTGTAGCCCTTGAATGCCTTTATTTGGTATATTTTTGGCTTTAAAACAAGAATTAGGAACTATTACCAAACTAATTAAGGGATGTATAAGTCCAAAAAAGTGATTGTTGTCTTGCCAGCCTATAATGCTGAGACTACCTTAGAAAAGACGTATGCCGAGATTCCAATGAACATCGTCGATGAGGTCATCCTCTGCGATGATGCCAGCAGTGACAATACAGTGCAGCTGGCTCAAAGTCTTGGCATAAAACACATCATCAAACATGACAAGAACAAGGGATATGGTGGCAATCAAAAGTCATTATACAATAAAGCATTGGATTTAGGTGGTGACATAGTGATCATGCTGCATCCAGACTATCAATACACACCAATGCTGATTCCGTCGATGGTAAATATCATTGCCAATGATCTTTATCCAGTAGTACTTGGGTCACGAATTTTGGGGAAAGGAGCACTCAGGGGAGGCATGCCCATTTACAAGTACATAGCCAACCGATTGCTGACTTTATTTCAGAACATTCTCATTTCCTACAAGCTTTCAGAATACCATACTGGTTACAGGGCATTCAGCAAGGAAGTTCTGGAGCGTATAAATTTCAATGCTAATTCCGATGACTTCGTATTTGATAATCAAATGCTTTCACAAATTATTTTCCACGGCTTTGATATAGCCGAAGTCACATGCCCAACCAAATATTTTGAAGAAGCTTCGTCGATCAATTTCAAACGCAGTTCTATTTACGGAATAGGCGTCCTGATGGTATCCCTTCAATATCGTTTGCAAAAAATGGGTATCTTGAAATCACAGATTTACAAATAGTGTGATTGTCAGAACAGTTATTTTCTCGTTTCTTTTTCTCCTTTCATGTTCTCAAAAGCAAACCCTTACGGAACACGACATTCTGGTGCTAGGACATATCTATCAATGGCATACAGAAGGGAATAAAATAGATGAGCGTCTCGAAAACAAAGAATATGCTGCATTCAAAGAATTGTGGCTTTTAGGAGACCTGTGTTCCGAAACAACACGAGAACAAGCCACTTTAGAGTATCTGGACGAAATCTTCGACTTGAGTTCTAACTCAACAAAATGGGCGGTAGGTAATCATGATATCCGAAATGGAAATCTGGATTATATCAGTAATACCACCGGACGTCCATTGTATTATGGGTCCATAGAAGATAACCTTGCCATTTACGTTCTTAACTCACAAATGCAGCATTATCTATTTAAGGACAGTTGTGCATACAAGCAATTGCAGGACCAGGATTTCAGGTCTTTTCTAGATAATATTTCTAAGGATAATGATATCAAGCATTTGTTTGTCCTAAGCCATAATCCCATATGGTCCGATGCAGAAGAAAGCCTTCGAGAATATGAATTGATCGGTAATGCCCAAGCTGGCTGGATTGATATGATTTGTGAGTGGAATGGGGAATTCAGAAATCAATACCTGGAGACACTCATAGAGATTCAGCGAAAAGGCGTGGAGGTGCATTGTGTGTCTGGTGATGGCGGGCAATACCAAAAGAGTTTTTATGAAACAGCTGAAAGTGGCATCAATTATTATGTCACTGGCATTAATAACTCCTATGTCACGGGTATTAATGATTCCAATTATACAGTATCCGGCTCACAACTTAAGGATGGTTTTAACACCAATCCGGACTCCATTTTAGTGTTTGATTATGACACGGCATCCAAGAGATACCTCCACAAATTTATCCCTGTAGAGAATTTACGATAAATTAGCACTGATTTAATTTTTGGGTCACATTCAATCGATTTTAATGCTACGATTTGAAGAATATCTTTCCGATTTTACGAATACCGTCAATTTACTTGACTTCATCATCAATCTATTGGTAGCCACCTTGCTCAGCTTGCTGGTCAGGTATTTTTATATCCGTTATGGCAAGGCATTTTCCAACAGGGAGCGTTTCTCTGATATTTTTGTGCCGATGGCACTGGCGACCTTACTGATCATCACCGTGGTACAGGCATCCATTGCCTTATCTCTGGGCCTCGTAGGTGCCTTATCCATAGTTCGATTCAGGGCAGCCATCAAAGAACCTGAAGAGCTGACTTATATATTTCTTGTGATAGGAATCGGTTTGACCTGCGGTGCCAATAAACCTATTTTGGCGATTGCGGCTATACTGCTTATCCTGTTATTGATATTTATAATTCAAAGCCTGGATAAGTCCAAAATCATACACTCAAGGGGTAAGATTTTGGTCAATCTCGTATCAAAATCCTTGAGCATTGATGATATGGCATCGATTGTGAACAGCCATTTTGATATGGTTGAATTAAAGAGATACCAGGATGATTCCAAAGGGCTCAATGCTACCTTTCTTGTGATTGGAGCCAGCCTTGAGGCAGTCTCTGCCTTGAATGCTGAAGCAAGGAAAAAGGATGAGGACGCCGTTATCCATATTATGGACCAGACTGAAATGGTTATATGATCCTGAAAGGAGAGAAAAAGCGTAATTCCATTGCTTTCAGCCCCTTTTTGTTGATCCTGCTGATTCTGGTCATCTTGTTTTCAGTACGCATATATGATCAGTATTCAGAAAATTTAAAAACACGCCCCGAATTTTATTTCAAGTGTGGCATGGAAAATATCAAAAGGGGTATGATTGATGCTTCCGGGATTGCTCTTGATTCTTCCAAATACAGAATCACAAAGGATGCGTTTTCTGGGCGGTATTCTTATCTACTTAACCAGAAGCGAAAAAGAGCTTTGAGATACGTCTTTTATAATGTTACTGCCGGAGACAGATACAGGGTGACAGCATGGACTAAAAACCCTCACCCGGCAGATGTATGGATCGTAGCAAGTGCTGCTGACAGCAATCTTTTCTATAAAAAGTCAAACGAATTCGAGCAACGGAGCGAAGACTACTGGGATAAACGCCATTTGAGTTTCCAGGTACCCATGTCTATGCAAGGCGATTCTATTGCCATATACTTTGAAAAGGATGACGGCCCCAACGAAGTGTATGTTGATGAGCTTGAAATACGACAACTTGAAAGACTGGAACCAGGCCTTGGTGATACCGGCTTTGAGGCTAAATTCCTGGATCTATATATTGACAACCAGGGTTTGGATTACCTGGAAGAGGTCAAGAAAAAATCGATCTCGCAAGGTGTTATCTATCATGGTGGTAAAGACATTGAAGTCAGAATATCTGACCAGAGCAAGCCAAAAATGGCATCGCTGAGAATCAAGGGAGACTGGTTGGACCATATTTCATCCTTTCCTTCTTACCGCATTGAAATGAACGCTACTGAAAGTTGGCTCGGTATGCAGAGCTTTTCTGTCCAGGAACCCATGACGCGAGGTATGCTGCGAAACTGGGTCTTTGCAAAAGTTATGGAGCATATAGACATTCTGCATCCCAGAACGGACTTCATTCTGATGAAGCAGAATAATAATGACAGATTTGTCTTTTCCTTTGAAGAGCATTTTACCAAGAATCTATTGGAGTCACAGGAAAGAAGGGAGGGGCCTATTCTGAAGTTTGAAGAGACACGATTGTGGGATATCACAAAAAGACATATTAAATATTTCAATGGACAGTTGCCTGAACTGGAAGAGAAAGAGAAAAGTTATTGGGCTTCAGGTATATCTGCTTTCAAGGAGAAGAAGACATTGAATAATCCGGTTTTACAGGAACAATATGAGCAGGCTCAGAATCTGATGCTTCAATATAAGTATGGGCTGGCGAAACCCAAAGATATATTTGACCTGGATCGCATGGCACGTTATCTGGCTATGACAGATATATGCCTGGCACATCACGCCATTACCTGGCACAACCAACGCTTTTATTATAACCCGGTGACAGCTGTTTTGGAACCGATAGGTTTTGATGCCTATTCGCATGAAGACCCCGACAATTATGCTTCAGCTATTTGGAGTGAAGAGGTATATGCTAAAAACAAGAACACTTATGAGCCTCTTGAAAAGTTGTTTGAGGATGATGATTTTATTTTCCTCTATTTCAGGTATCTCTACATGTATTCAAAACCTGGATTTATAGGAAGGATTCTGGATGAACTTGAAGAAGGTATTGCATTGAGAGAACAATTTCTCAGGACGCGTTTTGAGGGTTACAGTTATGACAGAAAGGAGATATTGAATAAAGCAAAACGCATTCAGAGGAATTTCATACCCCACGAGGATGCATTGGAAGTATATAGACACTCCATATCAGGATTGCAATGTATCAACAGACATAGTTTCCCTTTGGTCATCTATGGTGCTTCAAGGCAGGATAGTCTGATTGTATTGCCGGGCAACCCTGCCATTCCTTCAAGTTATTATACCCTTGATAAAGGATTTGACCTTGCCAAGATAAACTATGCTGTTCCGGGTCTTGACAGTTTATTTACAGCAGGCGTAGTCAATATGCCTGTGCCTGGAAGCAAAGTAACCCGGCAGGATATTCTTGCTGATAATACATCCTGGCCGGATGAAGTCATTTCCAGGAATGACTCCATAATTCTTCCTAAGGCGAAAATCAATATCGATAAGCCATTGGTATTTCCTGCAGGAAAAAAGATCGTTGTTAGGGGGGGAGCACACATAACATTTTCTAATAATGGAATGATCCTTTCATACAGTTCACTGGATATGAAAGGCACTGAAAAAGAACCCATCATTGTCAAGTCTGTTGATGGCGTTTCGGGCAGTATTTCCGTAATTAATGCCAGGGGTAAATCAAACTGGTCGTACACAGTGCTGGGTGGAATGAACACACTTGACGTAAACGGTTGGAATTTGACTGGTGCTGTCAGCTTTTATGAAAGTGATGTCGATATGCAATATGTACAGTTTGATGGCAATGTCTGTGAAGATGCATTGAATATTATTAAATCACGGTTCAAACTCGAGGCCTGCACATTTCGGGATACATATGGAGATGCCTTTGATGCCGATTTTTGCACGGGTGAAATAGTGAATTCAACATTTATAAATTGCGGGAATGATGGCTTGGATTTTTCTCGCAGCAAGATTGAAGGGCGGAATATAAGTATATCTGTTGCCGGTGATAAAGGTGTCAGTGTTGGTGAGGAAAGCACCGTGTCATTGGATAGTATCTGGGTGGAAAATGCAGTTATTGGTATTGCTTCCAAAGACAGATCTGTAGTCTATGCTAAAAATATAGAAATAGAAAGTGCGGAAACCGCTTTTGCCGCCTATCAGAAAAAGCCGGAATTTGGACCATCGACATTTATACTGGGAGCCTACCAGGTTGCTGACGTGAAAAGGGAGTTCATGATTGAAGAAAATTCAATACTTCAGCATGTCTACCAGTGAAATTAAATACCGTTATGAACTGAAATATCCAGTTGATCCTGACAGGATTGATTCTCTATACTGGACACTTAAAACACATTCAGCGGGATTCAGGCTCAAGCATCCGGACAGAAAAATCAATAACATCTATTTTGATAATGTGATGTTTAATTATGCGACGGATAACTTATTTGGAATATCTGATCGTATTAAATATCGATACAGGTGGTATAATGGTATAGAGAATTTCTCCAAAGGTATCCTTGAGAAGAAGCTAAAAAAGAATGCTTTGGGAAGTAAAGCATATCATGATCCGGGAGCAATTGATAATCCTGTAAGTCTGGCGGAGTGGGTTAAGGACAATATTCCTGACAAGGTCTTGAATCCAAGCCTTGTCAATAGTTATCTTCGGTCATATTATTTAGACTATACGGGCAGGTTTCGCCTGACACTGGACAGGGAATTACGGTATGTTTTACCTTCAGAGGACGGAAATTTTGACAGTAACAGGATGATCAGCGATAAGCGTATTATTGTTGAAATTAAATTTGATCAGGCACACGCCGATCAGTTTGATGCAATAATGCATGATTGGCCATTCCGCTTATCCAAGCATTCCAAATATGTAACAGGTCTTGTATCTCTGCTTTACTAAAATGTCCTTTTCAGAGAATGCATAGTCTTTTCTAAACTCAGAGTTAAAAAATTTTGTTAAGATTTATTTGATCTATTGCCTCATTGGGCCTAAAAACTTAACTTCGAGTAAAGAAAATGAATTATGGAAACATCAATTAAGCAAACAGACAAACTCAAAGGATCAGAATTTCTTTTGAAGGAATCCACGGAAGCACAAAGCTTCATCCCTGCTGATTTTACAGAAGAGCACAAAATGATCAAGCAGACTGTTGATGATTTTGTGGAAGACAGAATACGACCTAATGCGGATCGTATCGATAAGCAGGAAGAGGGTCTGAGTGCTGGCTTGATGGAAGAGATTGGTGAGCTGGGTATCCTGTCAGCTCATATGCCTGAAGCCTATGGCGGTATGCATATGGATTTTATAAGCAATTCACTGATTGCAGAGGGTATGGGTTCGGCAGGAGCGTTTTCTGTCAGCTATAATGCGCATACAGGAATTGGTATGCTGCCCATTCTCTATTTTGGCACTGAGGAGCAGAAGCAGAAATATCTCCCAAAGCTCGGAACAGGTGAACTTAAGGCCGCGTATTGCCTTACAGAACCGTCTTCTGGTTCTGATGCGCTAGCAGCAAAAACAAGAGCTGACTTGAACGATGCAGGCACGCATTATATCCTTAACGGGCAAAAGATGTGGATATCAAATGCAGGTTTTGCTGATCTATTTATTGTCTTTGCTAAAATTGATGGTGAAAAATTTACTGGATTTATAGTTGATAGAAATACAAAGGGATTAACGCTTGGGGAAGAAGAAGATAAATTGGGTATCAAAGGATCATCAACACGCCAGGTCTTTTTTGAAAATGCTGAAATACCTGTAGAAAATGTATTAGGTGAAATTGGAAAAGGGCACCTTATTGCGTTTAATGTTTTAAATATTGGAAGATATAAGTTAGGCGCAAGTTGCCTTGGTGGTGCTAAGGGACTTTCCACAACTTCTGTACAGTATGCCAATGAAAGGCATCAATTTGGAAAGCCTATTTCATCATTTGGCGCTATAAAAGAAAAACTTGCAGAGCAGGCTGTCAGAATATATGCTTTGGACTCATCGGTATATCGTGTAGCGGGACTGATGGACGATCACATTAGTGACTTGAGCGCATCCGGCGAATCTTACGGAGAAGCTAAATTGAAGGCTGCAGAAGAATATGCTCTCGAATGTTCAATCATCAAGATCTTGGGTTCCGAAGTATTGGATTATGTGGTCGATGAAGCCGTACAGGTACATGGTGGTATGGGCTATTCAGAGGAAGGCGTTGTGGCAAGGGCCTATAGGGATTCGCGTATCAACAGGATTTTTGAAGGCACCAATGAAATCAACAGGCTTCTTATGCTCAACTTGTTATTTAAAAAAGCCATGAAAGGTCAGTTTGATATTGCTACTAAAGCAATGGCCGTACAGTCTGAACTGATGCAGGGGAGTGGCGCCGATTCATTTGATGATTTTAAATTCAAGGATGAACGTAAAAGCCTTGCCGGATTCAAAAAGGTATTTTATATGCTGATGGGCTATGCGGGCCAATTGGCTATGAATAAGAGTATTGATCTTAAAGAATCCCAAGAGCCCATGATGCGTATCGCGGATATCATAGTAGACATATTCACGGCCGAATCTATTTTATTAAGGGCAGAGGACAAGCGCAGCACCTCTTCTGATGAGCAAATCATGAAATCTTTTTTCAATGATGCGGCTTTCAGAATATACAAGAATGCGATGGAAGTGACAGGTGCTATAGTGGACGAAAATATGTATCCAGCTTTCATATCAGGGATCAAAAAGCTGACACGATATCCATTGCAAAACAGTATGAAAATTAAACGTGAGATTGCTGAGGTATTGATTGAAAAGAATGCGTACGCTTTCTAGAATTTAATCCTCGAGACGTTCGCTCTTGCGTGACCTCTTGCGCTCATATTTTCTGTATACGGCGTTCCAATAGACGATGGCAAGAAGTATTGGTATGACGAAAATGTATATCACTATAAAAGTATGTGACCAATCGACATAGCCTTTCATCTCCAGGAGCGAAGCTCCCGTCAGTAAAATAAAGTAACCCAATACGAGCATACCGTAAGTCTTAAGCCTTTGACGGTAAGCGCTCGGCTTCGACTTCATATTGAAAAGCCTAATCAGGAAGCCTGATATCTGAGCTATACCGACGACAAGAAGTAATATGTAGAAGTAAAAAAGCATGACATTACAAATTAATGAAATGCTTCGGGTATTCTTCTATGTTTGCTCAGATTTTCATACACAGCAGCAAGACTGTAAAGCCTTTTTTCTTCTCCGGAGGACCCCACAAAAGTCAATCCTGCAGGTTCTCCATCCTCCCGGTATCCCATCGGAACAGTCAAGCAAGGAAAATGGGCCACAGCAGCCTGACCGGCATGCGCGTTATTGATTGATAATACAGCTTCTGCCATAGATTTTCCAATAAGTTCATCAAAATACGCCTTCCCTCTTTTCAATAATTCAGCTCTTACCAGTTGAAAACTATCATTCGTTGTGGAATCCTGGAGGATAGCATCAAACCTGCCCTGGCCGTAAGGCATGAAGGCACTGCTATCTTTTTTATTGTACTCTGCAAGTTCTTGAATAGTCCTGGCCTGGACATCAGCAGAAGCAAAGTGTTCCATATATACAGGGATATCTTCTTTCATATCCAGGTTAAGCAATGTTAGAAATCCATCCCAATTGAAATCAGGACGATCCCTGAATATTATATCTGCTCCGTTTTCTATCAACAAATCTACGGCTTGCTTGTATAAACTGTCATTTTCATAAAAGCCATTGATGGCAATAAGTTTCCTTGCGCGTATAGAAGCTTCATTGACTGCATTGAGATATTCTTTTCCTGTAGACTTACTTGATTCCATAGCCGACAAGAGGATGGCATTATCTGTTACAGAGCGTGTCATAGGTCCTGCCGTGTCAAGTGTTTTGGAAATGGGAACAATGCCGTTGCCACTAAGCAGTCCGACAGTGGGCTTGAGACCGACTACTGAATTGATAGCAGATGGATAGAGTATGGAACCGGAAGTTTCAGTACCAACGGCAGCTGTTGCATAATTCGCAGCAATGGTAGTACCTGATCCCGAACTACTGCCTCCTGATTCATATTTCATTCTGCCGTAAGGATTAAGGCTCTGGCCACCCATTGCACTATAACCTACCGGGCAACCATCACAAAAGTAGTAGGCCCACTCGCTGAGATTAACCTTGCCGAGAATAATGGCTCCATTTGACTTCAGGTTTTTAACGATATCCGCATCCGGAGCGTTGTTGTCTTTCATAGCATGAGCTCCCGCGGTTGTAGGCATACCATCAGTACTGATGTTATCCTTCAGAAGTACAGGCATGCCATAGATCGGATGATTTTTATCACCCTTGTTTTTATCCATCTGTTTTGCTGTCTCAACGGCAACAGGGTTGATACTGATTATGCTATGCAAAGTCTTTGTCGAGTCATTTTCAAAGAGTATAATTCTGTAGAGATACCATTGTGTCAATTGAGTATAGCTGAGTTTCCCATCATCTACTGATTCCTGGATTTCAGGTATGGTTCTTTCAAGGATGAAAGGTTTGAGTTCTGCATATTTTTCAGATGTAAATCCTGAAAGCTGATCTGTTATCGTATTCCATATATCTTGCTTATCAAGAAATTTCGATTGAATGAGTTTATAGCGCATGCGCCTGTTGGGATGATCTTTGTTAGCATCCAAAAAAGCTGCATCATCATATTTTTGCCATAGAGGGGCTTCAAAGGGTTTTCCGGGTTGACAGGCAATGGCAATCGAGAGTATAAAAAATGCTGTTATTTTTTTCATAATACTAAAATTGGTGAATGAGCTATATCCTTTCCAGGATTAGTTTGACGGCATATACAGCTACCGGTATTGAAATGAGCCATAGCCATACTGTGCGATTCATTTTTAATTTTTGAACAAGCACATACGAAAACACCAAAATACATATTACAATGATGATCTGTGCCAGTTCCACCCCTATATTAAATGAAAGCAAGGGTAAGATTATATCATCCTTGCCGAGGATAGACCTGAAAAAATTTGAAAATCCCAGACCATGAATAAGTCCAAAAATGGAAGCTGTTGCATATCGGGGCAACATCTTTTGAGAGCCTTTGTCCAGGATATTGATCAATGCCGTAATAACAATACTTGCAGCTATAAGTATTTCAACAAGCTGCGCGTTTATTACGATTACATTCATTGCTGCCAGGGCCAGGGTAACAGAATGACCAATGGTAAACGCTGTGACTAGTATCAGAACTTTTTTCCAGTCTTTGATAAGAAAGGGTGCTGTCAATACTGCAATAAAGAGTACATGATCTAATCCCCCAGGATCCAGTATATGTTCAAAACCTAATGTGAGATAGGATGAAAACATGCGGTTTCTTTGACTCTAATATCAGCATATCCCTGATTCAGTCAAAATGAGCTCAAGAACTATTTTTCGAAGATTGCTTACAGCGCAACGGTCATTTTCTCAAGCTCTTTGATAGACTCTGTTTTCAGAATGACATTGTAGACGCTTGTTAAAAAATAAAGTAATTTTTTTAATTCGCTTGTACAGGAATTTATAATTAAGGACTTTCAGGTTTGAGGTCCTTCATGTAACTAATAAAAAAGAGAACCCACATGGCCAAGTGTGTAAGGCATGCCTGCATGTGTACAGGAATGATTTCTGCAGGTGCTGAAAAGCATATCATAGCAACTGCTGCATGGAAAAACAACATAGCCAATACAGCATTTTTCCATATCGCTGTATCAGGTCCCAACTTATAGCAACTGAAGTTAAATATGGCAATGGTAATGGCTGCAACTGCATAAAGTTTATTGGCAACCAGGGGAGGATTTTCGAAAATTAGTCCTGGATAGAGGTAGAACACCAGGCCACCAACCAATTCCAGTATCGCAGAAATTAAAAATGCCCATCTCATCATAGTGCGCAGAGTTTGTGTTAATATAAGTATTTTAGAGTGTTACAAGTTACAACGAACCCATGAGGGATTCCAAGAAAAGCCTGAAGGAACAGAAAATAATAGAAGCCGCAGAGAAAATATTTGCGAAGGTGGGTTTTGCCAATGCAAAGGTAGAGGATATTGCCCGGGAAGCTGGAATCACCAAGGTTACGCTCTATTCTTATTTTAAGAGCAAGGAAAATCTCCAAATGGCTGTCACCTATAAGGCACTTCAGCTCCTCATAGAAAAGTACTACAAAACGATCAGCGAATATAAATCGCACAACGGCTTCGAGTGTTGCATGGCCTTGTTTAAGTTGTTCATAGAGTTCTGCGAGGAATACTTTTTATACTCGGAAGCCTTGCTCAACTATTTTGCTTTGATTCGGTCGACAGACTTTGGAGATAATGAAGAGAAAATGACCGATAGTACGAAGGAAAGCCTCTACTTTAAAAAACTTCAGGATATACAGAATTTACCATTCAAACTTACGGTACAAGAGATTCAGCGTGGCATGGAAGATGGATCCATTCGAAAAGATATCGATCCCATGTTAGCAACACTGACAGCTTGGGCTTCATCATTGGGTTATATAAAAGTCATATCCGCTGCAGGCAAAAACCTAAGACCACTGTTTAATGTCGATCTTGAAAAGATGAAAGATCTTCAGCTCAGAACCGTCAGTGAACTGGTCAGGTTAAATCCTGAAGAAGTTTTTTAAAATAATCGTCAAGGGCGTTTTGAACCTCCGCAGGAATTTCCTTTTCAATGATCCAGTTGTGAAGATGACCCGTATAATACATGCCCAGATATTCTGCAGATAATTTAACCGGTATTTCGAAAGCTGTATTTACTTCCGAATCGTTGCATACACTCAAGAGGCCTATATGTTTTCCCCTGAGCAATCTTCCGATAGGTTTATGCCACTTCAACAAATCTGAAATTCTGTCTAGAAAAATTTTCATTTGGGAGCTCATGGTATACCAATAAACCGGGGTGGTAAAAACCAATGCTTTTGATTGTTTGGCGATCTTTGTAATCAGGGGAAGGAAATCATCATTCTCAAACCTGTTCTCGTAATCAAAGGCATGAATATTAAAATCGCACAGGTTTAGAACCGTCACTTCGAATTTTGATTCCACCCAAGCAGATAATATGGCTGTATCTCCATTATTCCTGGCACTGCACTGTAACAGCACAATATCTTTTATGGCTTTATTTTTCATAGTGCAAGTATAGTTTAAACTT